>CAYJAQ010000107.1:0-1562 GCA_964368275.1 uncultured Staphylococcaceae bacterium | reverse complement strand
GTATAATTATCTAAAAGGAGTTTGAAATGAAGAAATACCTAATAATCTTTTTAAATATTTTTTTACTATTAATGCTTAATAGTTGTAGTGAACAAACTACCCATAAAATAACCTATATTGTAGATGATACAATATACGAAGAAATGACTATTTTAAGTGGTGAGTCCATTATAGCTATTGCTGAACCGCAGAAGGAAAATGCAACTTTTTCCGGTTGGTACAGCGATCAAGCTTGTACATTACCTTTTACTTTTGAAGTTGAAATTACTAGTGATATATCTATTTATGGTAAGTTTTCTCAAATTAAAGAAAACACCTTTATTGTAACTTTTAACAGTGATGGTGGTACCACAATCAACGAACAAGTTATTGAAGAGAATGGACATATAGCTGAACCTGCTATCCCTAGTAAACCAGGTCATGTGTTTAAAGGTTGGTATACTGATAATGATGAAACTGAAAAATGGTACTTTGCCTATAACACTGTTAGTAAAGATCTTACTTTAAAGGCGAAATGGGAGATTGAGTCGTACAAAGTTACATTTGAAACAAATGGTGGATCTACTACTCGCTATCAAAATATTGAATACAATAATTTAGTGACTATTCCGACAGAACCCAAAAAGCGACTATACAATTTTAAAGGTTGGTATCAAGATATTGAATGTACTATCCCTTGGAACTTTTCAACTGACAAAGTAACTTGTCCTATTACATTATACGCTAAATGGGCACTTGTTCAAAACAAAACATTTACTGTCAATTATATTCTCCCTAATGAAATTTGGCCAACTAAAGATGACTTATATATTGACTTCTTCGGCTATTTCTATGATTTTCTCGTTAATCACACTGATTGTGACATGAGCGGAATAGCTTCAAAAGATGACTTCTTAAGATTCTGTAAGACATGGGAAGTCAATGATCGCAGAGAATTATATCATGTAGGTGATCGGTTTAGTGCATACTTTCTTACAAAGGAAGAAAACGGCCTTTTAGAAAATCAACCTGCTACGACCTTTATTGGTTACTGTTACCAAAACAATCAATTTGTTGATGTAATTAGACATTTAATAACTTTCTTTGCCTATTGGCGAACTGATGAAGGCTATGATCCTAGCGATATTCATGGCAAAGATTTCTTCTGGGGCGCCTGGGCAGCTCTTGTTGATACCGCAAAATTCTTTTATTTCACATCAAGCAATCTTCATGATAAATATTCATGGTTTAATAGTGAACGTGTAAACAATGCCTTAGATAATATTCCCGGTGTTTGCTCAACTAATATAAGCAATATTACATTCAAAGCTGAAAATTATATACTACTAGATAATATTATAGTTCCAGGCTATGATTTTATGGGTTGGTATTTGGAAGATACCTTTGAAACAACAATTACTATTATTACAGAAGAAATGGTATTAGCGAAAGTAGGTACAACATTTACCTTCTATGCTAAACTCAATAAACAAATAACTGAATAAAAGAAAAAGCACATTAGTTACAATTAAAATAGACCCTATAAAGTAGACACTAATAAAAAAGTGTAATCATACTTTGTA
>CAYJAQ010000106.1:0-1766 GCA_964368275.1 uncultured Staphylococcaceae bacterium | reverse complement strand
GCAATCAGCGTGATAGAAAAAACGAGTAAACTCCCAAACAACGGGTTGGCACGAAGCTGAAGTAAAATCAATGATACCACTAATCAAACCTTCGTTAATAATAATCTGGTTACTTGTATAATCACCATGTGAGTTCTTGTATGTTAACTTATTTGGATTAATCTTTATATCAGCAAGTCGATCCAAAAAGCTAATTCTAAATTCAATGTCATCCACGATATCTAATTCATTGTTGTTTTTAGCTTGTTCTAATGATGCAAGATACGATTTTCTAGCATTATCTGGGGTCATATGTATAAAAAAGTCTTCGCCAAGTCCTTTGGGGAGTAGCTTATAATCATCAAGAGCTCTGTGAATTAGGGCTAAATACTTTAACGCTTCTAAGACACATTCATCGGACATCTCATTTAATTTTGGTGTGAAACCTTCAATATATCTTTGCAAATGAACAATCTTATTATTTAAATTAAAGCTATAATCTCCATTATTCGTCTTAATGAATTCTGCTACCGGTATTCTTTTTTGGCGTAAATAATAACAAATATAAGGTTCTTCTTGAGGGTGATTCATTTGATCATCTTCGACAATTTTCAAAACATACTTTTCTGAAGCAGTATTAACAAAATAGTTGTCGCCACCAGCTCCCATCGATATTGGCACTATACTACTTGTAATAATATTATATTTATCTTTTAATAATCTATTATAATCCTGCATAGTATACCTCCCATCTTTTTAATAATTGTAGCACACTTGTTATAAAAAAGCAAAGGAATAATAAAAGCACTTCGCGCCTGAAAAAAAGACGTAAACACTAAATGTGAATACGTCTTTTATTTATTTTTGATAGAATGGACATCTTTTGCTAATACACTTTATTCATGTTAGTAAACTCACACGCTATTTTGGATAGTTCCATTGTAATCCCATATTTTTCTTCTAAGGTGTAGTTACGCATAACTATAACTCCTTCTCATACTAATTATCTTTTGTCCGTTTAGTTTTGCCATAATGAGTTATCCATGATTGATAGTCAATATGGTTAATATTTAAGATCTCTTGACATTCCACAATTGCTCTGCTTGGCAAATGTGGGTTGAAGTGATTAAAAACAAATGCTACTTTCTTAATTTTATCTTTATTACTAACTAGGAATTCACGAATTGGAGCACAAATGCGAAAAACCCAAATTGGCGTTACAACAATAATTCTTGAATATTGATTTAAATCTATGGTAATTGGATTAATTTTCATTCCCCAGCGGTGCATACCAAACCGGCCACACCACCAAAAGCCTAATGTATTATGGACATTATCTACTGTAGTTATTTCAAAAATATCAGCATTATTATTAACAGCCATCTCGTATGCTAGTTTTTTAGTATATCCCATTCTTGAAAAGAATACAACTAACACTGATGAGTCATGACTAATATTATAATCATCTTCATGAAAAAAAAACTGCGTTTGTTGATAATAAATTAAGGCAATAACTCCTGTTATTAACTGTAACATACCAAAGGTGAAATATAGAGTATCCATGATATTAGGTTCAAATATTACGAATTGAATGCATATCCAAAGAATAAGGGTAAACCCAAAAATCGTACCTAATATATAACCTAGCCGTTTTTTAAGACAAAGGAATATGAAAGCAATTAGGTTACTAATGCCATTTACTATAATCAAGGAAATACCACTAAAGATAAAGTCTTGAAATAATACATCTGCAAAAGGCAAAACTTGGAAATATGGTAGCATTGCAT
>CAYJAQ010000105.1:0-1804 GCA_964368275.1 uncultured Staphylococcaceae bacterium | reverse complement strand
TGCATATATTTCTAAGCCATCACGATTTTCATAACGAATAGCATTGTATGTCAAAAAAATCTTATGAGTTGAAATTTTCTGCCGAAGATGGAATAAATAAGCAAACTGATAATCTAAACTACTTTCTTTGGATTCAAGAATTTGACCAATTCCCTCTGTAGCGATATCATTATAAATAAACTCTTCCATATCAAGTACTGCACCAGTAAATAGTTTAGAAAGAGTTTTTAAGCTTATATATCCCAGTTCGATATAATAATTTTCCTCTAAGATATTTTTTAAATGTTGATTTGTTGATTGTACACGATAATTTGTTTCGCGAAATATCTTCATAAAATCACCATTACCTTAACAATTAATTATACCATGAATGTAAAAAGATATAAAGAAATTTGTTAAGAAAAGAGATATAATCAGTGTTAAACTTCACCTTAATATCAAGGCATCTGGTTCTTTTTGTCGTATTTCTGGTTTATCACTAATTAACCCTACTGGTCCTTTTTCCCTTTCTTCTTTACTAAAGATAATAATAGTATTTGTTAGATTTATTTTTCTACCCTTATTATCAATGAAAAAAGGTGAATTCATGATTTTTTCAAAAAAGTTTTTAATTGTAATATGGGCATGATCTAAATTAGGCAAGTTAACAAAAGCAAAAGGGTATTTAATTAAATGCTCCGATAAAATGCCACCACTTTCATAACCAATGTATCCTTTGGTTGCTCCAATTAGATTATTAATCATGATGCTCTCTTGATAATTATCTAAATCAATCTCTAAGTATTCTTCTTCTTTATAATTAAAAACCTTAGCTAAATCTTCCTTCAGTAAATCCAAATTGAACTGCTTTGTAAGCTTAGCTACTAGAATAGGTTTGCGCATTTCTATTTTGGTGAAATAATCAAGATATTTACTGCGTAATTCTGGATAATTTAGATTTATCGCTTCGATTTCAGCAATCGTATGATAAGATATTCCACTCATTTCAAAGACAACTTGATCAATTAGGTCACTAACTAAAGGGGGCTTTGTACTCCCGCTTTGTAAATGAAGGGTCATTTTCGCTCCAACTTCATCCATTATATCGATTGCTTTATCGGGGAAAGTACGATTGGGTAAATACTTATTAGCTTTACTAATTATCGCCTCAATACTCGCATTACTAAAAGTGACATGATGAAAACTCTCATAAGATTGCTTAATATTGTCTAAAATATATTTAGTTTCTTCAGGGGTTGGTTCATCAATAAATATTGTCTGAAAACGTCTTAATAATGCCTTATCTTTTTCAATGTACCGATAATATTCATCAAGTGTGGTTGCCCCAATACAACGAATGTCACTTCTAGCTAAGTAAGGTTTTAGGATATTCGCAATATCTAAAGATCCTTCATTAGAACCTGATCCCACAATATTATGAATTTCATCAATAAAGAGAATAGCTTTTTGTTCTTTAATAAAATCCATAGCTTGAATAATCTTTTCTTCAAGCTCACCACGATACTTAGTACCCGAAATCATACTACCAAGATCAAGCCGATAGATAACTTCATGTTTTAACTCTTCAGCATAGCCTTCAACAATAGCAGTTTTTCCAACACCAGCATTTCCGATTAATAAAGGATTATTCTTTTGTTTCTTGCGCATAATAATCTTAATACGGTTAATGTGATTACCCCGATTAATGTAAGGATGAATCTTCGGCAATATGGAGATATTGGTTAAGAAAGGGAATGGGTGCTTAATAGTTTCATCATCAAAATTAAAGATATCTTCAATATCTGCTTCTAACTCTTCTGTATCT
>CAYJAQ010000104.1:0-1900 GCA_964368275.1 uncultured Staphylococcaceae bacterium | reverse complement strand
ATATACTAATGAGGGGGAAATTATGAGTAAAATACGTAAAAAAATAAAAGCTGACTTTCTAGCTCACTACGATGTGAAAATAGACATCAAGAAGGAGAAAACTAAAACGGAATCTTCCCAAAGCAACATAACTTTGCTATATCATCTTTTACGAAAACACCTATCTATAAAACACTAATTCCAAAATGTTTTAACAGACATTGTAAAATATGCATTATAAAATGCATCGGGGATGGTTATGAATAAAGTCCAAGCAGAAGCTTGGACTTTATTTCATATTAATAATGTAATCAGAAAAATTATAGCTAGGTGGTGTTATTTCATTTTTGATATAAACAAGATGATCAAAGTAATAAGCAGTACTGTAATCAAGATGGTCAATCCCTACAAAGATAAGCTTTGTATTAGTGATTGTAATATCAATACTAATGGGTTTATTTTGACAATATTTTTTAATAAGTATATTGATCTTTTTATCATTGAGTTTTTCAAGTACTTTCTTTGATAATATGTGATTAAGATATTTATGATTAGTGATCTCTTTAGTATTACTTAAATCAATTATTTGTGCATTTAGTTTTTGAGCCAGTTTAGTAATGAAGGCGTGGTGTTGTTCAATTCCCCCAGTAATATTAATCAAACTACTATCTTTTAGTTTATGCTTTAGGTATTCTAACCAAAAATCTTGGCTTAACTCATTGGCATTAACGATATAATAAGTGGATTCATAGTTTGTTAAGTAACTTTGGGAATGGGAAGTATTGCAAAATGTTGCAAGGCTTTCTTGAAAATTGTTAATCCAGCCGGCGTTCATTAGTTTAGTTAAATTATTAAGGTATTGGGCCGTATTGATAGCAACAACTGAACTAGGCTCATCCGGTGCAATTCTCTCCTTAGTGTACAAACGGATTTTATCATTGGCTAATTGCTCAAGTGCTGTATATTCTGTTACATCATGGCTACATGGGGTTAATCCTAAACATTCTTTAATGAGAATAAGATAGTCTTCTGTTTCCATTAGGGGGTACTTATGATATTGATTAATAATAGTATTAGTAAGCTCAATTCCAATTGCTTGTTTTACTTCTTCTAGTATTAGCTTGTTTTTCTTTTCTGTTTTTGTTAAAGGTACGGGGTCATATCTTCTTTTCGTGAGGGGAGTGCATCTGATTAGACGCATAAAGGTTAGAAAAGAGGCATGGAAAAAATTAAATTTCTGATATGCTTCAATTGCATAATTTGAGCATGATGGTTGAAAATGACAACGGCCAGAAGTTCGTTTATTTCTTTGATACCATTTTATCATTCTAATTGGTAACTTACCTCGCATAATAACACCTCACTCTATTTTAACAAATAAATAGTTTTTTTTCAAAAGAAGTATAAATATTAATTAATGGTTAAAAATAGCAGTGATGGTTATTTATGGATTGTTGATTATTCTAGTAATACTATTGGTAATTGCGTTTATTAGAATTGATATAAAGATTACCAAAGATAAACAAACTAATGTTGATGTATTGATAACTAGATTATTTAAATGGCGCATTGATGTCGATGAATTGTATCATAAGAAAATTGTTGATAATGATTTAAGTGATATTATTTCCGACCTAAAATTAGGATTAAAACTACTATCAATAAATAAAAAAGTGCTTAACGAGACCAAGCATTATTTAGCAATTGAAAATATTGATGTACATATCAATATTAATGTAGAAGATCCGGTTATTAATACTTACTTGTCATTTCTAAATTATCAGATTATTAATTTACTAAGTTGTTATTTGCATAATAATTTTAAGAGAATTGGTAAAGAGAAATATGATGTAGTTGTCAATTATCATAATAGCTTTAAACTAGAGTTTAATCTACATTTGCGTATTTATCTATATCAATT
>CAYJAQ010000103.1:0-2017 GCA_964368275.1 uncultured Staphylococcaceae bacterium | reverse complement strand
CCGCAGTCACGCGTACAAAATCGCGAAATCAAACGTACAAAATCGCGAAATCAAACGTACAAAATCGCGAAATCAAAAAAACTAAAAAACTACTATATAACTTGATAAATAGTTATATTGTTGATATATTATATATAATAGAAAACATATAGGTGTGATTTGTACTTGTATATGTTAGGAGGAAATATACCATTTACCATTGTACATCAAGACATTACCAAAATGAAAGTTGATGCTATTGTTAATGCCTCAAACACTGAACTTGCCATGGGTGGAGGTGTTTGTGGTGCGATCTATAGTGAAGCAGGAATTGAAGAATTAACAGCTGCTTGTAGTATACTTTCACCCATTCCAATTGGTACAGCTGTTATAACACCTGGCTTTAAGTTACCATGTAAATACATTATTCACGCTGTTGGGCCGGTGTATGATGCTGCTGACACAAAGATTTGTGAAAAGTTATTAACAACTGCGTATACTTCAGCATTAGAGCTAGCTAGGGAAAAAGGCTGCACAAGTATTGCCTTTCCCCTAATATCGAGTGGCATATACGGCTATCCCAAAGAGGCTGCTTTGAAAATAGCAAGTAAAGCTATTCGCAAGTTTCTCAATAAGGCAGAGATGGATGTTTATTTAGTTGTCTTTGATAAAGAATCATTTGCTATTAGTGAAGAATTAGTTGGTAAAGTTGCTAGTTATATTGACGATAACTATATTGATATTGAAAATACCAAAATGGCTAGACGTTATAACTCCTTCCGGGTGGTCGAAAAGAATATTTCTTATCAAAAAGCAGTTTGTAATATCATGGCAGAAGATGATCCATTCGAAGAACTAGTTGAACAGCTTGACGAACCTTTTAACATAACACTTCTCAGAATAATTGATAAAAAAGGTAAGAGCGATGTTGAGGTTTATAAAAAAGCAAATATTGACCGAAAGCTATTCTCAAAAATTAGAACTGGTAAAGGCTATATGCCAAGCAAAAGAACAGCAATTGCTTTAGCCATATCATTAGAACTAACTCTACCAGAAACTGAAGATTTATTAAAACGGGCTGGCTATTCTTTATCACATAGTCAAAAGTTTGATGTGATTATTGAATACTTTATTTCCCATAAAAAGTATGACATTTTTGAAATAAATGATGTCCTATTTAAGTTCGATCAACCGCTCCTTGGCGTATAGTTATTTGTCGCTTTTAAAACGACCATTTATCCTTTTGTTTCTTGTATAATCTAAGTATAAATAAAACTTAGGAGGAAAGAAATGAAAAAAGGATTAACAGAATTAGTATTTATACTAGATAGAAGTGGCTCAATGGCTGGACTTGAGAAAGACACAATTGGTGGCTTTAACGCCATGCTTACTAAGCAACAGGCAATAGATGGCGAATGTTTTATTACAACGGTGTTATTTGACAATGAATATGAACTGCTTCATGATCGAATTAACATTAAAGCGGTAAAGCCAATTACTGAAAAAGAATATAGTGTCGGTGGTTCAACTGCCTTACTTGATGCAATTGGCATGACTATTAGCAAGATTGATAAAGCAATGCGTAATACAGCAGATGAATATAGGGCTGAAAAAGTGATGTTTGTTATTATCACTGATGGTGAAGAAAACTCCAGTAGAGAGTATTCTTCAGCAAAAGTTAAGGAAATAATCAATAAGCAAAAAAATAAATATGGCTGGGAATTTATCTTTCTAGGGGCTAATATTGACGCTGTTGCGACCGCAAAAAAGTTTGGTATCGCCAAAGACCGCGCCCAAAACTACAAGGCTGATGCCAAAGGAATCGCAGTAAACTTTCGCACAATGAATTCCGCTGTCACGTCATACCGAGAATGTGCAAGCCTACCAGATGACTGGAACGCTGAAATTGAAAAAGATTACAAAAATCGAAAAAAATAGATGAACAATTAAACGAAATGCTGCTTTGCAGCATTTTATCATTTTTGGACATAAAAAATAGTAAATAGCAATGTTTTTAAAACTATGTTATTTACTATTA
>CAYJAQ010000102.1:0-2320 GCA_964368275.1 uncultured Staphylococcaceae bacterium | reverse complement strand
TGCAGGATTTGGGGCTGAATAGTTAATGCTATAGCGATTTAATCACAAAAAATTTATACAGCAATAAAAAAGAGGTAGATACAATCTGTATCTACCTCTAATAAATTTCAGGTAAGTAAAAATTTTTGACAAACCTAAATTTCAATGATAGTCACGTTAAATACGCTTTTATTGTCTAGTCCGCATGTGTGGGAAAAGAATAACATCACGAATATTTTCAGTACCGGTAAGTAACATAATTAGACGGTCTATACCAATACCAATACCGCCAGTAGGAGGCATACCATATTCAAGTGCTTCAACAAAATCAACATCCATTTCATTGGCTTCATCATTCCCCAATTCTTTTTCTTTCATTTGAGAAAGGAAACGCTCGCGTTGATCAATAGGATCATTTAATTCAGTGAAGGCATTGCCGTATTCACTACCATTAATGAAGATTTCAAAACGATCAGTAAAACGTGGATCTTCTGGATTCTTTTTAGCAAGTGGACTAATCTCTAGAGGATGCCCATAAACGAAAGTAGGTTGGATAATGGTTTTCTCAACAAACTCCTCGAAGAAAAGGTTAATTATATGGCCAATTGAACGTTGATGTTTAGGCACATCAATGTGATGTTCTTTTGCTAAACGTAAAGCCTCATCTAAATCGGTGATTTGGAAGAAGTCAATACCAGTAGCTTCTTTTACGCCATCAACCATATGTAAACGCCGGAAAGGATTTCCAAGATTAATAGTTTGTCCTTTATATTCAAAAGTAGTTGTACCAACAATATCAGTTGCTAAATATCTAAATAAACCTTCTGATAAGTCCATCATATCGGTAAGGTCACCATAAGCTAAATAAGCTTCAACCGTAGTGAACTCAGGATTATGACTAGCGTCCATTCCTTCATTTCTAAATAGGCGGCCAATTTCATATACAGCTTCCATGCCACCAACAATTAAACGCTTTAAAGAAAGCTCAGTTGCGATTCGTAAATAAAAATCCATGTCAAGGGTATTATGATGAGTAACAAATGGTCTTGCTGCTGCTCCACCTAAAATAGGATTTAAAACTGGAGTTTCTACTTCAACAAATCCACGACTATCAAGATAATTTTGAATACCTCTAATAATTCGAGGACGCAAGAAGGCAACGCGACGTGCATCATCATTAACAATTAAGTCAACATAGCGGCGACGGCGTGCTTCTTCACGATCTTGTAAACCATGAAACTTTTCAGGAAGTGGTCTTAATGCTTTTGCTAAATGGGTGAAGTGATGAGCTTTTACGCTTAATTCACCAGTATCAGTTTTCATAACTTGACCTTCAATACCAACAATGTCACCAATATCAGCTGCTTTAAATAAACTATATTCATCTTCACCTAACACATCATAACGTAAGTAAATTTGAATTTGACCATATCGGTCTTGAATATGCATGAAGCCCACTTTGCCTTTACAACGCTTAGTCATAATTCTACCAGCAATCTTTGCTTCAATATTCTTTTCTTGTAATTTTTCTTTTTCAATTGTTAAATAATCATCTTTTAATAACTTAGAGTTAGATGTACGTTCAAACTTTTTACCAAAGGGGTCAATACCTTTTGCTCGTAAATCTTCCATTTTATTACGTCTAACGATTTCTTGCTCGCTTAAATGTAATTCTTGGTCCATATATAACACCTCTTTTTCATCTTCATTATTATACCACATCATACCATTTTAAGCAAACTATTATTTAAATATTTGTGTTTTTGCATAAGCAAATCAACTTTGCATATATATTAATAGGTGGTGATTTTGTGAATTATGAACAAAAAAATCTAGGTACTCAAGAATTAATCTTACGAAACCGTAAGCAACTAATAATAAATGGTGTCAAAAAAATAGCAAGTTTGAATAGTGAAGAGTTTTTTGTCAATACTAACATTGGCGATTTATTAATTAAAGGTGAAGATTTAGAAATGAAACACCTTGATACCGAAAAAGGGATTTTAGAAATTAGCGGAATGGTTTATTTGATGGAATATTTTGATGGTAAAGAAATCAAGAAAACAAAGACGTCAGCGTGGAAAATCTTTAAATGATAACGCCCGTTTTAGAATCATTTCGAATTATTGTTTGTTTAATGCTATATGGTGTTTTTTTAGTATGCAGTTATGAAACGGTTAAGCTAATAACAAGATCATACAAAAAATGGATAATCATTATGACTGATGTTATATATATGATCTTTATGCTATACGTAGCATATCAGTTTTCATATCATCTTTCGGATGGCTACATACCAATCTATTTTATACTTTTTTTATTTGTTGGTATAATTCTATAT
>CAYJAQ010000101.1:0-2393 GCA_964368275.1 uncultured Staphylococcaceae bacterium | reverse complement strand
TTCTACAATTGGCTCTGGTTCTGCTTCAGCGGCAAGTGCGACTTCGATATCTACTGCTTCGTCATCTTCATCAACACCTAAACGTTCTTTTGCATAGTAATGCATATTATATAATACATCAACTTCTGCTTGAGCATATATTTCTTCACGAATTGTATTCCATTTTTCAAGGGTTTCCTTCTTTGAAACATATTTATAAGTTTCAGTAGAATCTTTAACACCAGTTAATAATAATCCATGTAATATACTTGCAAGTGCACTAAAGAAGATTACAGCAAAGACAAACCAACCTGATTTAATCTCAAAATTAGTGCCAACAGCTTTCATTGCTAAAGAGCGGAAATAAATTACTTCGACTGCAACAGCGAGAACTAGTGCTATATCAATAAACATATTTTCTTTAAAATTAAATACTAAAATTGCACGGTAGAATAAATGACTGAATACAGCTACACCAACTACAATCATAACTACAAAAGTACAATTAACAGCCCAATTAGTAAAGTTTTCAAAAGTTGCAGTTGTTCTAAACAATACAGATAAAGTAGAAACACCTGCTGCTAATATGTATAAGAAAATAGGTGCATATGTGAAAACAGTTAAAAATTTTACTGTTGGAGCATTTGCCTTATGTCTCATAATTACATTAGCAATAAATAATCCTAAAATAACAATAGGTACAATAATATACTTAATCAATACTTCAGTTTCTGAAATGTGTGATTTACTAAAAGGTATGCACACTAGTAAGGTAACTACTAATGCAGCAATATTGATGAAATACATTGATAATCTTGTTTTTTTGTTAACCATCATTATTTACCTCCATTATTCCTTACTGCTTTTGGCATTCTTTTTCTCAAGTCTTTCTTTTTCTTGTTCTAATAAAAGATCATGAGAGGATTTAATAATATCATATAATACATCTTCAGAAATATTACCTTTATTTACTAACTTAAACCAATTTTCACCCTTAGGTGATTTAGCCTTTATAATTGATGGCGCATTAACAATCCAACCAACTAGTTTTGACATATCAGCATAGAAAGTAAGGCGGTAATCATTATTGGTATTTGAAGAGATTAGGAATGGTTTTTTACCGATTAAGAAACGACAATTTGTTTGTTTTTCATTTTCTACAGAAACAACATCCTTTAATCTTCTTGCATAACTAGTAACAGCCTTATAACTAGGTTTAATTTCCTTAGGTTGTTTAGGAACTTTTGGTTTTTCTTCCTTAACGTTTACAACAGCTGCTGCGATCATTGCTTCCTTATTTGCAAAATCTTTGCGCATTTCTTCTAATTCAGCTTCTTCATTTGCAAGTTTTTCTTTTTCTTCAAGCAAAGCATTCTTTTCTGCTTCTAATGCAGCTTTCTCTTGTTCAACTTCAGCTTTTTCAGCTTCATCAACAGGAACTAAAACTTCTTCTTTTACATGTTCCACAATAACTACAGGTTTTTTAATTGGTTCAGGTTTAACCTCTTTAACTGGTTCTACTGCAGCTTCCTCAGCAACTGGTTCTTCTTCAACTAATTCTTCAGCAACTGGTTCTTCAAAGTTATCTTCATCAATTTCGATTTCTTCAGCTTCTTCTAGATAGCTTTCAAAATCATCCAAAATGTCATTATATGCACGAACGTATTCAGCACTTTCTGTTTTTGGAGTTGAGTCATCTAATTCATCTAACTTAATGTTCAAATAAATCTCATCATTACGTAATAATTTAATTACTCCATTTACATGAACTATTAGTACGACTAAAGTACCTAGATACATGATTAGTAAACCTAAACTGCCTGTAGCACCAACACTTATAAAGTACTCGTGATAAGCACTTGTAACTTGACCATTCATAATCATAAAACAAAGGGTAATAACTAATAAACAAGCATCTAGAATAAAATGTTCTTTCTTACTTAATTTCATTTCAAAGCGAACAAAAACATGGGAAATACAAACAAGTAATAGCATTGTCATTAGGAAAATGACAAACCAAATGTCCCAAGTTACAAGCCCCAATGGAGCAACGCCTCTAGATAGGCTATATAAACCATTTACTAATAGACTTCCAATGTAAAAAGATATAGGAAGGTAGCTCATTACACTCACCATCTTTGACTGTTCACGATAACGTTCAACTTGGCGATATTTTAGAACGTTAGGATAAATCGAGAGTAGCAAGATAAATAATGGGACAAAGCCCAATTTAATAATTAACTCAATTAACAATATATTTGGACTAGTAAAAATGGTTTTGAACGGAATTACTACAATAATGCCAAGAATAAATGTAGCTCCCGCTATTAAAGCCATTATCTTTTTTTGTTCTTTAGTTGCTATCATATCAACACTCCTTGTAAATTAAATTATTTTACATCTTATTATAGCAC
>CAYJAQ010000100.1:0-2564 GCA_964368275.1 uncultured Staphylococcaceae bacterium | reverse complement strand
GAGTAATACCAGGGATTAATACAGCAGCTAAGATACCGATAATAGCGATAACGACAATTAGCTCGGTAAGGGTAAAGCCGCGATTTTTTTTCAAAGATAATTTCATAAAATCCATCATCCTTTCTATAATTAATTAGAGATATCTTTAGAGAAAATGATTTCGAGGAGTTCGCTGTAGGAAGTAACGCCATCAAGAACAGCCTTAGTACAGGAATCCTTAAGGGTAAGCATACCACTAGCGACAGCCGCGTCACGCAAATCATCTAAAGAAGCATGGGAATTAATCAAAGAGCGTAAATGTTGATCAAGGACAAAGATTTCATGGATCCCTAAACGGCCACGGAAGCCAGTGCCGTGACAAGCAGGGCAACCAACAGGTTCAAAAATGGTGACAGATTTAGAGATACCAAGCACAGAATTTTGTTGAGGAGTGCTTTTACATTTTCGCTTACAATCAGGACAAATTCGTCTAACAAGCCGTTGAGCAATTACCGCGTTGAGAGCGTCGGCTACAAAATATGGTTCAACACCCATATCGATTAAGCGAGAAACAGCGCCAGGCGCATCATTAGTATGAAGCGTCGAGAAGACTAAGTGACCGGTAATCGCCGAACGAATGGCAATGTGGGCGGTTTCTTCATCGCGGATTTCCCCAATCATAATAACGTTAGGGTCTTGGCGAAGAATACTTCTCAGGGCGTTTGCAAATGTCATATTTGCCTTTTGATTAACTTGAACTTGATTAACACCTTCGATTGTATATTCAATCGGGTCTTCGACAGTGATTGTATTTATTCCTTCAGTGTTAATTTCTTTAATAAAGGAATAAAGTGTTGTAGATTTACCACACCCAGTTGGTCCAGTTAATAGAATAATACCATGGGGTGATGATAAGAGCTTGTCAATGATTTGGTTTTCACTGTCGGTAAAACCAAGTTGAAAGCGATTATACCCAAATGACGTTGTATCGAGGATCCGGATAACAATTTTCTCACCATTTGCAACAGGGAGTGTCGAAACCCGAAAATCGTATTCTGTGTCATTTACGGTCAAGGTGAAGCGGCCATCTTGAGGCACGCGACGTTCAGCGATATTCATACCAGAGACAATTTTGAATCTTGTAAGCAGCGCTGGAAAAATAGCAGGTGCGAACGATGCTCTTTCATAAAGGACACCATCGACCCGGCAACGAACCCGAACAGTAGTTTCGTAAGGTTCGATATGGACATCGGAAGCATTAGTAGCGATAGCTTCTTTTAGGATGCTTTCAGCAAGCCTTACAGCTGGTGCTACTGATAAATCAGCTCCTTCTAAGTTTGCAGATAAATCTTGTGCTTTTTTATTATTAACGACATCATCATATTCATCGATTGACGACTGAACTGCAACCTTTGAAAAGACTAAATCTTGAATTTTCTTAACTTTAGATGGTGTCGATAAAATGATTTTAGCGTTAGCGTCAAACAGTGCTTTACTGTTAGCTAGAATATTCGGGCTAAAAGCATCATTTATTGCGATGGTATATGTTATTTTGCCTTCACTGGTAACATCACGGCGTAACGGTAAAATACCGGTTTTAGTGATGTAATCATTTTTAACACTTTTCACAATATCTTCGCTATAAGCGATTAGTTCAATATTCTCGGTAACAATACCTGTTACATCAGCTTGAACAATCGCTTTTTGATTTTCACTAATAAGACCTAATTGGTGTAAGTAGATATCAAGGCGCGTATTTTGTTCATTAGCTGAAAGGATAGCGTTATTTAAGTCACCAGCATCGACAAGTTTTAGTTTTTTGATACTGGATGCGATGCTTTCATTAACGTAATTTTTAATATTCATCATTATACCCCCGCTACTTCGCCAGATTTTTCAATGGCATCCATTAAGCCGAGCATTGGTTGGAAGACGGCTAGAAGCACGATAATAACCATAATAGCGATTAAGATAATCATAATAGGTTCAATCGCGGCGGTTGCTTTTTTGATGGAGTATTGAACTTGATCATCATAATAAGCACTAACGGTTTCTAAGATTTCTTCTAGGCTACCGGTTCTTTCACCGATTCCAATCATTTCAGTTAACATTGGTGGGAAAGTATCAATTGTTTCAATACTTTTGGCGACATTTTGACCACGTTTAATTTCACTTTCGACAACGCCTAAGCGTTCACTAACGACGATATTACCGATTAAGCGGCCCATGGTGTGCATGGCATCGATTAGGGGAACACCACTTGAGAGAAGTGTTGCGAAACTAGAAGTAAATCTTGCAGTTAAGATAGCGACTTCGACTTGTTTAAGGACGGGTATAGTTAGTTTAGCTTTATGCATTAATCGTTTAAATCCTTTAAGGAGTGATAACCCCATAATTAAGAGCACGAAGCCAACGATACCACCTAAAACAAAGAGATAATTCGCCCTCATGAAGTTCGAAACATCTAAAACCGCTTGCGTGATAGGAGGAAGCTCCGAATCAAAGGTTTCGAACATTTCATCAAACATCGGCATGACGAACACCGAAAGAATAACCAACACAGCCACCGCCAATATCATTAAAAA
>CAYJAQ010000099.1:0-2578 GCA_964368275.1 uncultured Staphylococcaceae bacterium | reverse complement strand
GTCGTTATCGCTATTATCGGTATCTTAGCTGCTGTATTAATCCCTGGTATTACTCGTTATATTAGAAGCGCAAGACGTAGTAATGATGAACAAGTAGCAGGTGCTATGACCCGTGACCTTGAAGCTTATTGTACAGAATATGAACTCAATCAAAACTCTTTATTAGGAACTGATATTCGTACTATCCTTATGCTTAGTGGACATGACCTTAAGCCTCGTACTGATGGTTGGGTATTTGTTTACAATAAGGAAGCTAAACAAGTACGCGTAGTTGATATAAATGAAGCTGGTGCATTAGTTTACGCAGCAGCAGTTGAGCAAAATCCAAGTGACCCAACTAACATTGAAGTAGGAACTTACTTAATTAGTAAGGGTGAAACAGATCTTGAAGTTGCAATTAACCTCTTATGTAATCTTTCACACAAAGAAGATTTCTTAAATGGAATTAGTGCTTCAATGCAAGACTCTGTTTATTTAACTGTTTTAAATCAATTTAACCCTGATAATACTTTATTCATCAGTAATAATGAAGTATATACTACTGTACCTGGTACAGGCAATATTACAAAGATCGTTACAACCGATTTAACAATGAATGCGCCAAAAATTAAAAATGATATTTGGGCAAAAGTTGATTCTTCTGCTAAAACTAACGTTTCTAAAATAATGAAGACTGTCGAAGGCGATTCACCTTTAGCACTTGTTTATCCAACTGCTAAGACTATTGATGAAACTACTTTAGGCGTTATTGACTTAAAAGATTTTGCTGAATATCGTGATAATAGCTTTATCTATAATGTAAAAATGGGTGCTTACGTTGTCGGTTCTACTGTTCAAGAGTTTTCTGACGTTATCTTAAGTGTTAACTATGAGCTAAAGACAAAAGATAATGGAGAAAAAGTTGACTCTTATACAGTACTTAGAAAATTCATTGTAAGTTATTATAACGAAAATGGTCTATATGCAAGAGGTGAAACAAAGTATTCAACTTATACTGAATATACTCATGTAGATAAACCTCAAGAATCCTAATATTGATTACAAATTCATATTGAATAGTAATATACATTATTTTTAAATACTTGTTATTAGCATATGTGGGAGCGCTAATAAAAAGTATATCAGATCATAGAAGCCTTCCACAAAAATAAATAAAGGAGAAAAAGGAATTTATGAAAAAAGTTAGAAATTTATTATTAGTTTCAGTTTTCATGTTTGCAGTAATGGCATTAGTAGGATGTAATTTTACAAAAGAAACTGAAATTGAATTCGTTAGCATGCCTAAATCTGCATATAATGTTGGTTATGATGCTAACAAAGCAAAAGCTGAAATTACAGTAAAAATCAAAGATGGTAGTGCAACAAAGACATTATCATTAAATGATCCAAGTCTTCAAGTAACTGGTTTAGACTTCTCTACAAAAGGTACTTATACATTAGTTGTTAAGTATGATACAGTAAGTATTTCATATGCTTATTTAGTAGTAGATGGTGCTGAAGATGATACTGTAGATGCAGACACAAGTTGGTATAATACTGAAGCTAATGCTTTCTCATTATATGATGAAGCTGATATGCTAGGCTTTGCTCAAATCGTTAATAATGGTACCGATACTTTTGAAAACAAAACAGTATTCTTGATGAAAGATATTAATTTATCAGAAATCATTTGGTCACCAATTGGTGAAGGTTCACGTAAAGTTGGTGACAATTGTGCAGCTCCTAACGCTGATCACAATTTCTTCATGGGTACATTTGATGGTGGAAACCACGAAATCAAAGGTTTAACTGATTTTGCTTATATTCCTGCTGCTGGCACTTATATGTCAAATGCAATGGGTAAAGAAATCAATGGTGCAACATTCGGTTTATTTGGAAGAACATGTAATGCAACTATTAAGAACGTTGTTATGTCAAATGTGAACATCACTGGATTTGCTTCATATGATACAACTAATTATACTTATTTAGATGTTAAGAATGACTCAGTAGCCGCTATCGTTGGTTACTCTTGGTTAGACTTAACAGTTCAAAACTGTAAAGTATTAAGCGGCACAATCGCTGGCGATGATGCTGTTGCTGGTATCGTTGGTAGAGCATACGGTGATACTGATAAAACATCTGTAACTTCATCTTATAAAAATGATAATGAATGTACAGTATCAATTATTAATTGTCAAAACTTCGCTACAATTCGTGCTACAGAAAAAGTTGCTGGTTTAGTTGCATACGCAGTAGTTGGTCATTTAGTAGGTACAGGTAGTACTTCTACAAATACTGTAACTGGTGGTAAAGTAGCTTTTCAAGAAGGCAATTCTAACAGTATGAATTTATCTGGAAAATAATATTATTTATAATTATTCTAAGATAAATAACTAGAGAATGACATTAGAAATGGTTAAAGCAATATACTTTAACCATTTTTCTATATAAAATATTCTTTGATAATGTTAATGTATTATTATTAATTAAGAGGAGTTCAGTGGACTCTTCTTTTTTACTGCGTTCTTCATATGATAAAACCATCGAGTTTTTATCATATGAAGAAGCTCAAAGTAGAATCGCTGCTGCTGCTGCA
>CAYJAQ010000098.1:0-2672 GCA_964368275.1 uncultured Staphylococcaceae bacterium | reverse complement strand
CTTTCTGGTATAATATATTAGATATATATGGAGGCTCATCATGGAAAATAATTACATAAATGAAGTGCTACTTAAACAAATAGCTAATCAACTAAATGTTAAACTAGCACAGATTAATGCCGTGTTACAACTTATTGAAGGTGGCGCTACTGTTCCCTTCATTGCACGTTATCGTAAAGAAGTTACAGGTAATCTAGACGAAGAACAAATTAGAGCGATTTACCAAGAATGGGAATATGGTCAAAAGCTTGCCCAACGTAAAGAAGACGTTATGCGTCTAATTGAAGAAAAAGGTAAATTAACTGATGAAATTAAAAATGCTATTATTGTTTCTACAAAATTAGCAGAAATTGAGGACATTTATCGTCCATTCAAAGAAAAGAAGAAGACTAGAGCAACTGAGGCAAAGCGAAAAGGTTTAGAACCACTTGCTATGTATCTATTATCATTCCCAACTGAAGGCGATGTATTAGAAGTTGCTAATGAATATGTTACTAATGAACCTACTGAAGAACAAGTAAAAGAAGGTTTAGTGGTAAAAAATGCTGATGAAGCATTACAAGGTGCGCGCGATATTATTGCTGAAATGGTATCAGATGAACCTAGATATCGTACTTGGATTAGAAATTATTTTATGCGTAGTGCAACCCTTAAAACTGACGTTAAGGATGCAACCCTTGACCCTAAAGGTGTTTATGAGATGTACTATGAGTACGAAGAACCAATTAAGAATGTTAAACTTCACCGAGTTTTAGCAATTAATCGTGGCGAAAGTGAAAAAGTATTAAAAGTATGTATCAATGAAGATGTCGCATTTGTGGTAGGATATATATATAAGGACGTTGTTAAGAATCCTCAAAGTATTACTGAACCACATGTTTCGATGGCAATTGATGATGGATATCGTCGATTAATTAAATCTTCAATTGAAAGAGAAATAAGATCTGATTTAAAAGAAAAAGCAGAAGATCAAGCAATTCATATTTTTGGTGAAAACTTACGTAATTACTTATTAACACCACCGATGAAAGATCGTGTTGTTTTAGGTGTTGACCCAGCCTTTAGAACTGGTTGTAAACTAGCAGTAGTTGATGCAACTGGAAAAGTATTGGAAAAGAGTGTTATGTATCCACACCAAAAATATCCAGGTGAAGATGTTCCAACTGCTCGTATTGAAAATGCTGAATACATTATGCGTTCATTAATTATGAATCATGATGTTGAAATTGCTAGTATTGGCAATGGTACAGCAAGTCGTGAGACTGAAGCATTTGTAGCTAAAACATTAAAAGCGATAAACAGTGAATTTAATAAAAAGGTTAGTTATGTTATTGTATCAGAAGCTGGTGCTTCCGTATACTCAGCATCTGATCTAGCACGTGAAGAATTCCCTACTTATGAAGTAGAGGAACGTTCAGCGGTTTCAATTGCCCGTCGTTTACAAGATCCTCTTTCGGAATTAGTAAAGATTGATCCAAAAGCAATTGGCGTTGGTCAATATCAACATGATGTTACTCAATCTAAATTATCTGATGCACTTGACTTTGTAGTTGAGACAGCAGTAAACCAAGTTGGTGTTAATGTTAATACTGCGTCATATTCATTATTACGATATGTAGCAGGCTTAAACTCTGGTACAGCGAAAAAAATCGTTGCCCATCGTGATGCTAATGGTAAATTTACATCACGTGAAACAATTAAGGTTAAAGGCGTTGGCGAAAAAGCAATGGAACAAGCTATTGGCTTCTTGCGTATTCCTGATGGTGTTGAACCGCTTGACATGACTGGCATCCACCCTGAAAGTTATGAAGCAGCTCGCACGATTTTACAAGAACTAGGATTCACTTCTAGTGATTTAGGAAAACCGGAATTAGCTGAAGCAATTGCCAAAGCTGATCGCAAGACTTTAATAGAAGGGTTAAATATTGGGGAATATACTCTTAATGACATTTTAGATGCATTTGTTGCACCACTACGCGACCCACGCGATGAAATTGATGCGCCAATTCTCCGCGGAGATGTCTTAGATTTAAAAGATTTGAAACCGGGAATGGAACTTCAAGGAACAGTTCGCAATGTCGTTGACTTTGGTGCATTCGTTGACTGCGGTGTACATGATGATGGTTTAGTTCATGTTTCCAAGATGTCAAAGAAGTTTATTAAACATCCACTAGAAGCAGTAAAAGTTGGTGAGATTGTCAAAGTATGGGTATTAGATGTTGACTTGAAAAAGAGTCGCTTACAATTAACCATGATTGATCCTGCCGATACAACAAAAGTTGCTCCTAAGAAGGATCGGTTTAATAAGAATAGTCAAAATCAAAATAATAAGGAGTAAGAAATGGTATTCGAAAAAGTAAAAGAAATAATCATTAGAGAATTAAATGTTGATGGTTCAAAGGTAACAATGGACACACACTTAATTGATGATTTAGGCGCAGATTCATTAGACGCTGTAGAATTAATTATGGCTATAGAAGATGAATTTGGCATTGAAATTGACGATGAAGCAGCTCAAAATGCTAAACGCGTTGGTGATTTAGTAAATTATATTGAGGCTCACAAGTAAAAAAATAATTAATGGAGACACTCATTCGTGAGTGTTTTTATTTTGAATTAAAACTAATTTACTTCAAATAGTTTGACATTAAAGGTAAAAAGATGTATAATAT
>CAYJAQ010000097.1:0-2736 GCA_964368275.1 uncultured Staphylococcaceae bacterium | reverse complement strand
TACTTCTACTTCTATATTTCCGATTTTCTTTAAACCTTCTACAAAAGCATTGGTAAGTCGCATCGTGCCACTTTTTTCCCCCTTTGGACTCCCATTAATAACTATTGCTTTCATTTTTCCCTCCATATATCTTTATTTGCTTTCCTTTAGCAACTTTACTCCCATTACAGTTGCGGGAATACGGTAGGATGGTGTAAGATTTGATAGTATCACAACTGCCGTTTTGCTTTCAGTACAGAAGCCGAGATAACTGTTATAATCACCCCTTGCACCATTGTGCCAAATAATACCATTTTGATTATCAACAATCCAAGCCATACCAATAGAATCCATACGGATACCCATAAGCTCGTTGCTTTCATTCGTTGCATCGATATCCTTTATAATCTTATGACACTCACCATAAACTCCCGATTCATCGAGTTGAAGCTGTGCGTATCTGATCATATCCTCAATGTTGGAAGTAAGTGCCCCTGAGGACATATATGCATCATCGTCGCGCCAATCCCAATAATTGCCTAAATCCCCTTTACCGTCGGAAATATGTGTCGCAGAAAGTCCAAGTTCCTTTGCAAAGTCGTTTACGACTGCTGTATATTCCTCTCCATACACTTTTTCAAGCAGATGCCCCAAAATGGCATAGCCATAGTTGGAATACTCAAATGGATAATCTTTTTTCTTTATATCAAGCGACTTGAGTTTATTCAGAACCATTTCGTCCGTTATGCTGCAGAAATCGTTTCGACCTGCAAAGAAATTGCCAATCATCGGAGAAGCAAAATAGTATCCTTTATAGCCAGACGTGTGCGTAAGTAGTTCCTCTATCGTTGGATAATTATTGTTATCAGGAAGCGACAAATATTTATCAAGAGTGTCATCAAATTTGACTTTTCCCTCATTAACAGCCTTTTGTACTAACGCAGCGGTGAAAGTCTTTGTAATCGAACCAATCTCGTAGGTATGAAGCTCCTTAGCTAGTTCTTTTCCATCTTGCCCATAAACGGTGTAAGATACTTCACCATCTTTGATAATGCCGACTGTGATAACTCCGTCTGCGTTACCACCAAGCGTATATTCCAAGCATTCACTAAAAGACATTTCTGGAATTTTCTTCATTTGCGCCTGCCCATAAAGTGATAACGAAGTCAATACTATTCCTATTATAAACAGAAGCGAGAGACAGATAACCAGAAGTGTCATACGTTTTTTATGCTTCCCTTTTTTCTGTTCCTGTGTTAATAAATATTTTATTTTTCACGCTTCCTCCTTATTATATATAGTATCCTTTTTATATACTACTTTAAACTCTTCAAATAATACTGGCATATCCCAAGTAAACTGATAACCTTCTTTTATTCCTTCATTAGTAAAAAACTTAATATGGCCTTTCTGCCAAGATTCTAGATTATCATCTTCGCCTTCTTTTTTACACAAATCAAAAGTAATATCTTTAAAAGCTAAAATAGTAATCTTAGTCGTTTTTATTACACAATGTGGTATATTATTCCAGTCAGTAACAATACTATAATCACCAACTTGGGGAATGCGTTCATTGTTTTTTTGATAAAACCATAAACTACTCGCAGTTGCTTTTTTCTTACCAATTAAAACAAGCCGTAAAAGTTCATTGGCCCATTTTTCAGTAAGTTCAAAATGAAAAGATTCTAAATAGGTAGTTGTATTAGGTAACGCAGTTGCTTTTAAAAATGCTTGCCAGAATTGTTTAATCATATTTTTACCTCACATTATTATAGCACAATCACAAAAAAATGTATTTAAAAAAGAAGAAATAATAACTACTTCTTCTTTACTACTGGTAATAATTCAATATATCCTCTTTTGCCGATAGGTTCAAGTTGAATACGTGGACTTTCTTGATTCCAACTATAACCAAGATGTTCAGGGGAGAATTTATCAATTGCTTTTTTAAGCATCGTAATAGCTTCCGAGTAATCTTCTTCTTCAAATGGTTCACCTTGGAACATTACGTATTCACATTTAGGTAATTCTATAACATCAAAACCTTCTGGTATTACACCATTGTAGTCTTGATCTACTTCGACACCTTGAACATATTGAGATGTTCCTTTTTTAATATACTTTTCTGGTAACCAAAGACACACCGGTTCACCACTAATTGACTTCATACTGGTAAGAATTCCCCAGACATCACAACCAACTTCTTGACAATATGTCCAATATTCATCAGCTTTAATTCCTCTTTTAATGATTACCTTTCTAGCTGGTTTTGTAATAATTGTTATAAAAACACTTTGTACATCACTCATTTGTTTTTGCTCCTTTTTTTCATATACTTTGTAGGGGTAAAATAGACAAATTGGAATAGGGTTCTTCGAGTATTCATTAGGGTTGGTACCGAACTCTTTTTGAAATGCTCGCTGATAACCATCAACACTGTTATATCCATACTCATATGCTACATCTATTATCTTCGCATTAGTATCACGCAGTTTTAAGGCAGACTGCGAAAGCCGAAATCTTCTAAGATAATCACTAGGTGTAATCTTAAGCATTTCCACAAATAAACGATAACAGTGCCAAGGTGAATAGTACGACACTTGGGCGAGATCTGTTAAGGTAATCTTATCATTATAGTGCTCTTCTATATAAACTTGCATATTTCTAACAGCTTCAATTTTATCCATATTTACCTCTCAATAACATTATACTAAATTAATTATATATTTTCTCGACTTTTTTTGCTTTATTTTAATT
>CAYJAQ010000096.1:0-2921 GCA_964368275.1 uncultured Staphylococcaceae bacterium | reverse complement strand
GATATATATTTACTTTAAAAAAAATCAAAATAGTGTATAATAAGAATGTTAAAAAAACTTAATGTAAGTGGAGGAATATATGTCAAATTATAATCTAGTTAAAATTGCTAAAGAAATTAGATGCCTCACCATTGAGTGCATTGCTTCACTAGGCTCTGGTCACATTGGTGGGAGCTTATCAATTGTTGATTTGCTAACGGTTTTATATTATGATGAAATGAATGTCGATGCAAATAATCCTAAAAAAGAAGGGCGCGACCGCTTGGTTGTTTCTAAAGGACATGCAGGACCTGCTGTTTATGCGACGCTAGCCCACAAAGGTTATTTCCCTAAGGAAGAATTAAAAACATTAAACAGAATACACACTAATTTGCCTAGCCATTGTGATATGAATAAGACACCAGGCGTTGATATGACTACCGGCTCTTTAGGACAAGGAATATCATGTGCAGTTGGTTTAGCGTTAGGTTCAAAGATTGATGATGATAAAGCGTATATATATACAATAATTGGTGATGGTGAAAGTCAAGAAGGACAAGTTTGGGAAGCGGCAATGTTCGCTTCAAATAAGAAACTAGATAATCTAATTGTTTTCTTAGATTACAACAAGATGCAAATAGATGGCTATACTTCAGAAATAAATGAGTCTGGTGATATGACCACAAAATGGCTAGGTTTTGGATTTGATACATATGTGGTAGATGGACATAGCATATCATCAATTAAAAAAGCAATTGATGAAGCTAAGCAAGTTAAAGATAAACCACACATGATTATAATGAATACCATAAAAGGAAGGGGAGCTAAGTTTGCAGAAGATGCTAAAGTTGGTTGTCATAGTATGCCAATAACTAAAGAAAATTTAGAAGCATCTTTGAAAGAACTACGTTAGGTGAAGGCAATGGAATTTAGAAAAGCTTTATTTCAAGCGTTAAGTACATTAATGGAGCAGGATGAAAGAATTTGCGTGTTAGATGCAGACCTTGCTAAACCTAATGGAACGCACCCGTTATATGAAAAATTTCCAAAACGCTGTTATAACGTTGGAATTGCTGAAGCCAATATGGCTTCTATAGCTGCCGGGCTTTCTGCATATGGAAAGATACCATTTATTGTAACTTTTACACCATTTGCAAGTCGCCGCATTTGTGACCAAATTGCTGTCTCTATTGCTTATGCAAAACAAAAGGTTATAATTATTGGTACTGACCCTGGTATAACGGCAGAATTGAATGGTGGAACTCATATGAGTTTTGAAGATGTGGGGGTGCTAAGAAGTATTCCGACGATGCTTATATATGATGCAGTTGATGCAAATCAATTACTACAAGCTATTCCACAACTAATTGCTTATACTGGCCCTGTATATGTGAGAATGCCTCGTAAAAGTCGCCCAGATGTATTTAAAGCAGATTATCAGTTTAACTTAGGCAAAGCGGATTGCGTAAAAGAGGGAAGTGATATATCTATTATTGCCACAGGTACAATGGTTTATCATGCTTTACAAGCCGCAAATGAATTAGAAAATGAAGGAATAAAAGCAGAGGTAATAGCGGCTAATACTATTAAACCGCTAGATGAAGAAACTATTTTAAAATCAATTAAGAAGACAAATAATGTATTAGTATGTGAAAACCACAATTTAATTGGTGGTTTATATTCTGCAGTATGTGAATTGCTGTGTGAAAAGTATCCTATAAAGGTAAGGGGAATTGGCGTAAAAGACCGCTTTGGTCAAGTTGGAACGTATGATGAATTATTAAAAGACTACCAAATGACTTCTGAAGATATAAAGGAAGTCATAAAAGAAACTATTTAACCAACACATATAGGAGGAAAACAATGGCAACGATTCATGGTAAAAAAATTAAAATATTCGCATTAAATTCTAGTAAAAAATTAGCACAGGAAATTTCAGATTATATTGGTGTACCACTTGCTGATTGCAACGTTACCCGTTTTGCGGATGGCGAAGTACAGATTAATATTGATGAAACAGTAAGAGGACATTCAGTATTTGTCGTAGAGTCTACTAATAAACCAGTAAACGAAAACTATATGGAACTATTAATAATGATAGATGCCTTAAAAAGAGCATCCGCTAGCACGATAAATGTTATTATGCCTTATTATGGCTATTCTAGACAAGATCGTAAAGCTGCTTCTCGTCAACCTATTTCAGCAAAGTTAATGGCGGATCTTTTACAAGCTGCTGGAGCACATCGTGTTCTTTGCGTTGACTTACATGCTGACCAAATTCAAGGTTTCTTTAATATCCCAATTGATAATTTTAGAGCTTTACCAATATTGGCAGATTATTTTGTAAAGAAAAAACTTGATAATGTTGTTGTTGTTTCACCAGATCATGGTGGGGTTACAAGAGCAAGACGCTTGGCAGACGCTTTGAATGCACCTATTGCAATTATCGATAAACGTCGCCCTCGCCCTAATGTAGCTCAAGTTATGAATATAATTGGCGATGTTGAAGGCAAAAATGCAATAATTATAGATGACATAGTAGACACTGCTGGCTCAATGGTAGCTGCTGCCGAAGCTTTAAAAGTAAAAGGCGCAAATAAAATTTACGCTTGCTGTACACACCCTATCTTAACTGACCCTGCCATGGAGAAAATCAATAATTGCCCATTGGAGCAACTTGTTATAACTAATACGATAGAAGTAGAAGATGCTGTTAAAAATAATCCTAAAATTAAACAGCTTTCAATTGCCTGCTTATTAGGTCAAGGTATATTAAATATTGTTGATGACAAGGCCTTAAGTGATTTATTTATGTATAAAGGAGAACATTAATAATAATGAAAATAAACGATGTATTTGAAAATAACTTCCCTACGAATATGCGTTTTCATCGTCGTGGTATTGAAAGCAATCCGAATATAAATACATATATAGACCAATAC
>CAYJAQ010000095.1:0-3139 GCA_964368275.1 uncultured Staphylococcaceae bacterium | reverse complement strand
TAGGGTTTGTGAATATGTCAAATTATTGTATAATATTTATGAAAATTGTTAATTAAAATAAAAATAGCATCATTAAAACTCATAATCAATGGCAATACTTGCACTAACATTAGCATGCATATGCTTTTTGACAACTGAACAATGATATTCGTCATGTTGATAATCATCAAGATCTTTTAAAGAATCAAATACCGTTTCTAAAACTACATCATAAGAACGGGCACTTTTCACGACATCAATGCCAACTTGAATACTTTTTAACATCGGGACATTACCAGTCATTGATAGTAATATTTCTTTTGCTTTTTCAAGTGAAGCTGGTGAATTATCAATCATTTTAAAACAAACAATATGTTTAATCATATATACCTCGACTATTTTTCATAAATAGCTGGCTTAAGCACACCAATATATGGGAGATTACGATATAGATCATTATAATCTAAACCAAAGCCAACAACAAATTTATTAGGGATATAAAAACCTGTGTATTTTGGTACTACATCTTTTACTTTACGCATCTCGGGTTTATCAAGTAATGTAACAATTTCAATTGAAGCTGGTTTTTCTTCCCTTAATAATTTAACAATTGTTGAAAGTGTTAAACCTGTATCAATGATATCTTCAAATAATAATAGGTGACGTTTTTCCAAATTAGCAAGCGGTTTATGGGTTACATTTATCTTGCCACCTGAGTGAGTCCCCGAATAGCTTGATGCTCTTAAAAAATCATATTCCATTGGAATGGACATATACTTACAAACTTCTGAGAAGAAATGTACGCTACCCTTTAATAGGCAAATAGCAATTGGCTTCTTATCTTGGTAATCTTCTTCTAATTGATGAGCAAGTTCCATAATTTTAGCATCTAAATCCTCTGCTTTAATTAGTACTTTTTCAATATCATTGTTAATATTCATGATCTTTCTCCTTATTGTTTTATTAATACTTAAATATTAGAAATATATATACTAAAATATCGACTGCAGTATACAACGATATAGTACTAAAAATAAGTGCTACCAGTGATAAACAAATACCGATAATACTAAATATTCTTATTTTTTGAAGCTTAACGCCAGTACCTTTTATTAATCTTACAAATCTTAATGATTTATAACCAGTAGATAATGAAATAATTGCCATGGAAATAGGTATCCCAAATATTAATATTGATGGCAAGATGAACATTATCGTATTCTTTATACTAATCAGCCAATTAAAAGCAAAGAAATTAAATAAAGACAAGCCACATGAAACAATACCAAGAACAAAAGACTTAACAGCTGGTTTATGTTCAATTTTTATATTATTTCGGACAAATACTTGATTTGTTGCACCACAATTTGGACATATTGCAATTGTCTCAGCAATCTCAACTTGGCAAGATTCACATTTCATTATTTTCACCTCTTATCTATAAGTGAAGTTTAAGGATAGTTTTTTAAAATTTTTTTGCGTAATTATAGTGATAAAACAGCCACTAATGCTGGCATAGTCATTAACATTACCAATACTGTTTGAGCAGATAGTACAACTGAAATGATACCAAACACTAATGATTTTGGTGCTTTCTTTCCTTCACTTTTTGCTTTTTTAGCAAATTTTATAGAAAGAATTCCGAAAACAAGTCCTAGTACACTTAATACTAATGTAGCAATAAATAAAAATACTGAAAAACCACCTGCACTAATACCTTCAGAAGCGGCAGCAGCAGCACCTGCTGTTGCTATCATTGCAATTGGCATAAGCACTATCGCAATAATGCTCATTACAAAAGCACTTACAGCTTTAGGATAGTTAACTGTTTGTGTATCATCATTAACATTATTATATTCTCTTACATTTTGATTTGGTATTGGATCATTAACTGGTGCAATATCAACCGCAGTATGACACATATGACATTCCTTTACACCATCTTCTAAAGCTGTTCCACATTTTTTACAATAATACATACAAATACTCCTTTTTTCTAATTCATATTATAACACAATAAATAAAAAATGAATTAATAATTAATGATTAATTATTACTTATTTTTTAACTATTATAACATAATTTATTAATTGTTTAAAGTAAATAGACAATTTATTACTGCAACTCAATAACCTAATTATGCATCCTAATTCAGTTAATATTGTTTTTTCTAATTTATATGTGTATAATATAAAATATTATAGGAGGAAATTATGTCACTAATTAATTTTTTAGGGAATATCAAACCATTTTTTGACCATACCCCTAAGCCATATGGCATATTTCATATTATTTGTTTTATTTTGATGGTTGCTATTACTATTATACTTGGGATTAAAGCTAAAAAAGATACTGATAAACAAGCCGATCGGGTTGTATTAATAATTGGGATTATCTTACTCGTTATTGAAACCTACAAACAAATCGTCTATACAATTGACGCTGGACACTACCTTTGGTACTTCTTTCCTTTGCAGTTTTGTTCAATGCCAATATATGTATGTATGATCTTCCCTTTTATTAAAAATCAAAAGATTAAAGATGCTGGATACGCCTTTTTAGCCTTTTATGGTTTAATCGGTGGACTAGCAGTAATGCTATATCCTGGCGATGTCTTTTCCACTAGACTAATCACCATCGCAATGCATACAATGATTTGGCATTCATCGATGGTAATTGTTGGGATTTACTTGTTAATTAAAAAGCAATACGGCAAAAGATTATTAGAACTAGTACCTGCTGGTGCTGTCTGGTTCTCATTTGTAATTATTGCTCAATTAGTCAATGTTATCGTTAACTATGGCATTGCACCGGGCGAAAAAATTGTCAACTTCTTCTTTATTAGTCCTGATCAAGTATGTTCATTAGTAATTCTTAATGATATTCAAACAATTAGTGGCAGTTGGCTATTAATGTTTATCTGCTATATCATTGCCTTTACTCTTGCGGCTTTAATTGTTTGGAGCTTTACAAAACTTGTCCGGGTAATATTACTAGCAACAAGTAAGCAGAAGGAAAAAGTTCGTCTTGCTAAAGTAGGGTATGTCGAAAAATAGAACCTAATTAATAAAAAATGTGTAGCACTAGTGCTACATATTTTTTTATATTTGTGATGCTATTTCATCCATTTTTTTAGCAGTATTAATTAACTCTTGTTAAT
>CAYJAQ010000094.1:0-3160 GCA_964368275.1 uncultured Staphylococcaceae bacterium | reverse complement strand
GGATAGCATCCAAACATCTAAAATGGCTATATTTTACTTAAAAAGCTATGATTTTAGCCTAAAATGCTCTATCTTCGCTCCAGACAAACAACGGATTCAACATTTGCTGTGTGGGGAAACATATCAATAGGTTGAATACTTAATATATGATACTTATTATTCAAGTGATTACAATTCTTAGCAAGTGTTGCTGGATTACATGATACATAAATAATTTTATCAACTGGGTGATCTTGTAGATAGTGAATCATACTCATATCCATACCTGTTCTTGGTGGATCAACCACAAAAACATTTGGATAAAAACCTTCTTTAATAAATTTACTCAAGTTAGGAAGCATATTCCCCGCAAAGAAACGAGCATTACCGATATGATTCATCGTTGCATTCTCTTTAGCATTTTGAATAGCTTCTTTATTAGTATCAATACCACGCACTTCTTTTACGTATTTAGCTAACCATAAGGCTATAGTACCTACACCACAATACCCATCTACTAAATTTTCATTACCATGTAGACGTGCTACTTTCAATACTTGATTATAAAGTTTCTCCGTCTGTTCATGATTAAGCTGAAAAAATGATGTTGGTAATAAGTTAAATTTCAAATCGCCTAATTGTTCAGTTATTACTTCTTGTCCAACCAATAATTTAGTAGTTTCGCCAAAGTTTTCTAAGCTATCAGAATCGCTATTTATACTATAATAAACACTAACTACATTAGGAATCTCTAGTAATCCCTTAGCAATTTTTAGCGTTCTTTCATCTTCTTTGTACATAATAAGCGTAACTTGTATTTCACCATTATACTTAGAACTTCTGACTACCAAGTGACGCAATACACCATCACGAAGTTTCGGTGAATAAGCAATTACTTCAAATTTTGTTAAGTATTCACAAATTGCTTTAACCGCACTTCTAATATCTTCTTTTTCAATATCACATTGATCAATATATACTAGATGATTAGTCCCACTGGCATATAATCCTGTTACTAATTTCTCACCATCATAACGAACTGGCAATTTTGCTTTATTACGATAATGCCATGGATCAGCCATACCAATAGTATCTTTAAAAGCCTTAACATTTAACTCACTATCAAAATAGCGATTAAAAGCTTCCATTACTAAATTCTTCTTTGCTTTTAATTGGGCTTCATAATTCATATGAAGTAGGTGACAAGCACCACATTTATCATAATATGGGCAATTAGGATTAACCCGATCAGGCGAAATATTGTTTTTAATTCGTACTAATTCCGCTTTGGAATATTGATCATATATTTCCGTAATTCTTACAACTACTTCTTCACCCGGCAAAGCCCCTTCAACAAATATAGCAAGGCGCTTAAAGTAGCCAATACCTTCACCATTTATTCCTATTCTTTTTATTGTGATTAAAATCTCTTGACCTTTATTTAATACATTAGCCATACTTCTACAATCCTTTCGAAACATTTCTTATAGTATACCACAATATGAGAAAAAAAGATATCATTGCGATATCTTTTTTTATAATTCTGTTGTTAAAGCAATTTCATAACCTTGTCGTTTTATTTCATCAATAATGTCGCCAAGAGCTTCAGCATTTGATGACGATACCGTGTGCATCAAGATGATAGCACCATTGTGCAGATTATCTACTACACTATTGTAGCTATACAGTTTACCATTTTGTTTATTTTCTTCCCAGTCTTTGAAAGCTATTGACCAAAAAACTGTTTTATAGCCTAATTCCTTTAGGTATAAAAGACTAGTACGATCAAATGTTCCTTCGGGTGGGCGAAACAATTTAGGCATGGTTGATAGTGTTAGCTTTTCATAAGTGTGTTCTAACCGCTCTAAATCGGCCTTTAATTCGTCTTTTGATAGGCTAGTTATCCCTCGATGGGAATAGGAATGGTTAGCTATCACATGACCATCTAACATCATTTCCAATGTTAAATCACCAAAGCGATTAATAAAATCACCTGTAACAAAGAACGTTGCGTGAACTTTTTTTATTGCTAAAGTGTCAAGAATTGTCTGAAGATTACCATTATCATATCCAGCATCAAAAGTTAAATAAACTTTTTTCTTTGTTGCATCACCAATATAATAAGAATTTGTATCTTCTATCATTTTTTGATAACTACCTATTTCTGGTGTTGTATGGTCATCATTCTTCTTGAAACCCCAACCACTAGCATCTACACTAGGTGCTAATGAAACAAGCAATAAAAAAGCCATGAACACAATAAGTATTCCGCGTTTTCGCACGTGGATTTCACCTCCATTATGTCCAATGATATTATTACCACTTAGTTTTCTTTTATGCTTTCTAAATATTTGTAATAATTGTAAATTATCCCTAAAACAAAAATGTAACTAATCAAATATAGCCAATATATAAAAATAAAAACTCCTGCAAGCGACCCATATATTAGTTCATAGTCACCACGTATATAATTAGATATTACCGAAAAGAAAACGATTGTTAATATATACCAAATAGCATTAATAATTAGAGTGCTAATCAGTACTTCTTTTAACTTAATTTTGACAGGAATAATTTTTTTATATACTAAACTTGTAATAATCCAAATACCACCAAACTGCAAAATAAAGCGAACAATAAGATTTAACCACATAATGTTTGCTAAAAGTCTACTCATATAGACAATTAATAGAATAACAGCGACTATCATGAGAAACATAAAAACAACATAAATCACTGATAAAATGCGATTGCGCCAATAAGAGCGATTCTTTACATCTTGATAAACTATATCACTGCTTTGATTCATCACATTAACAGCTTGAGAACTTATCCACAAAATATTAATGACTAAAAAAACACCCATTGGCCAAGACAAACTATTTAGTGGTGATGGTGTATAGGTTGACAAATCAAAAAGATTCAAAAACTGATTTAAAAGAATAACCGTTGGCAATAAGACTATTAGTATATCAAATGTAATAGCACTAGCTAAAAGACCAGGATAATACTTTTCCGTTAGTTTCGTAAACACCTTAAAATATTTTTTAATCATATTATTAGTATTAGTATTTTCTAAATTAAAATACAAAAAGAAAGCCATTTATTTGGCTTTCTTCCTAATCATAGGTAAGTCAAGAATTCTACTGAAAAGTGGACCTGTCAAAAATTCTACTGATAA
>CAYJAQ010000093.1:0-3226 GCA_964368275.1 uncultured Staphylococcaceae bacterium | reverse complement strand
GAATAGTGGTATTCATCTTCTTTAAATTTATCATTGACTTTTCTTGCTAAAAGCACTGATATTTGTTATAATAATAAGAGAAAGTAGATGAAAATATGCGAATTATTGCGGGAAAATACCGAGGCCGAAAACTTAATACCTTGGAAGGTTTAAAAACACGACCAACACTCGATAGTACAAAAGAAGCAATCTTTAGTAGTTTAGGCGGCTATTTGAATGATATGGTTATTCTTGATGTCTTTGGTGGTTCGGGGGCTCTTTCATTTGAATCGCTAAGCCGGGGCGCAAGTAAGGCTTACATAATTGATAACAATCTAGAGGCTATTAACATTATTAAAGCAAATGCTAATATGATGGGGGTTGGTGATGAACTCATCATAATGCAAGGTGATTACCAAAGTGTCATTAAAAGAGTTGCTAAAAAACAGATGTTTGACATTATTTTCCTCGACCCGCCTTTTCGGATGAAAGTTATTGATGAACTAATTGAATATATTATTGAACATGAACTACTAAAAGCTGGAGGTTATATCGTTAGTGAATACCCGAAAGAAGATATTGTTAATAAAAATTATCCAAAGATGAAAGTTAAACTATGTCGGCGCTATGCCTCAAGTGAGATTCTCATCTTAGAAAGAGAGTAAATATGCGAATAGGTGTATATCCAGGGACCTTTGATCCCATCACTAATGGACATTTAGATATCATTAGAAGAAGTGCAAAACTATTTGACAAGTTGTATGTCGTAATTCCTAATAACCCTAATAAAAAAACCCTCTTTACCATAAGCGAAAGAATTCAGCTTTTACAAGAGGTGCTTAAAGATTTTCCTTTTATTACAATTTGCGCAACTGACAAGTTAACTGTTGATTTCGCTAAAGAAGTTGGTGCAACAACAATGCTTAGAGGACTTCGAATGGTGAGTGACTTTGAATATGAGCTGCAACTTGCTACGCTCAACAAGCACTTAAATAACGATGTTGAGACAATTTTTATTATGAGTTCACATGAATACTCATTCTTGTCATCTAGTAGTGTTAAAGAGATTGCAGAATTTGGCGGATCTGTTAAGGCATTTGTTCCTGAAGCGGTAGAAAATGCTCTTAAAAAAAAGTACACAAACAAATAGTAATGTAGGCAATAAAAGTCGCTAAAACGGCTTGAAATAGTCGAAAAAGAACAAACGAAGAGCTGTTTAGCTCTTTTTTGCTTATTACAGCAATTGTTTGCAGGATAATAGCAATCCCTGAAAAGCCGCTTAAAAAAGTAACACTTAATGCTTTTAAAAGTGAATTACTACTACTTTCCAAGATCCCTTTAATTCCGGTTGTAACCTCAAGCACTGATAAAGCGTAGTTAGCGATATCGGAATTACTTTGAAGAAAAGGGGCTTTTAATAAGCTCACAAAAATAATGATGATTAAAATATTTAACATTATCTGAGGTGCATTATGCAAAACCGTAAAAAGCGAAATATTGCTAGAAGTTATGTTACTTGTCGTATTATTAGATTTTGTTAGAAAAGCGATAATTAGATTTGCTAAAATATTGCTAAAAATGACAATGCCTGAAAACTTGGGAATTGCTAGTATATACTGATGACAAATAGTAATAATAAAAAGTGGTGATAAAAAAGATGTGAACTTTAATAAGCGATTTGCTTCACTTTCACTTAGAGTATTATCATCTAAAGCATTGGTAATTAGAATAGCAGAAGTGGGATTTCCAATAATTATACTAAGGAGGAAAATCTTACAGGAAAGGGGACTTTCAAAATGGAGAAAAGATTTTGTAAAAAAGTATAAATGAGTTGATACATAATTGTAGGGAAGTAGCATATTACCAATAAGGTAAAAGGGTAAAAGGGAAGGCATAACGACAAAAACAAATAAGTTACAGGCCTCAATTATTACCCTAATATTTTGGGATGAATAAAGCAAAGCAAAAGCTAAATAGATAATAATTAATATATAAAGCAAAAAACGTTTCATAAGCACCATTAAATGGTATGAAACGCTTGCTAAAGTTATGATATTTTTAAGGTAGCTCCTGGATATATTTCATCATTTGGCAGATTGTTATCTTCAATTATCTTATCAACAGTTGTTTGAAATTGATTGGCGATTTTGAATAATGTATCGTCTTTTTTAACAATATAAGTAGTAGTACTTGGCGCTGAATAAGGAACACCTAAGTAATTAGCAATAGTTTTTACGACACTTTCAGCAAGATCTGGCCAATCGTAGATTAAGCGATAAGTATCACTCGGATTATCAGCGAAACCATACTCAATAATCATCGCATTATTCGGAACAGTATCACGAAGGATGAAATAGAAATCGCGACCAGTTCTGCCGATACGCGTATAGACGTTGCGTATAGGGACACCTTCAGCGTTTAAACCATTGGCTATTCTTTGAGGTAAATCTTTTGTACCGCGGATTGAATAAATAACTTCACCACCACCACTACCACCATTGTTAATGTGATTGGAAATTAAAATGTCGTTTGGTCCCGCTCCTAACGCAGCAACTTCACCAATTCGTGCCTTTGGTGTTAGTGTTTCATCACCTTTCCGTACTAAAACGGATGGTATTCCTAATTCATCAAAACGATTCTTTTGATAATCGGTAATTTTCTTTGTTAAGTCTTTTTCTTTAAAATATACATTAGAGCCACCACCTGGGTCAAATCCCCCATGACCAGCATCAATAATAATCATTAATCCACCCCTCTTTATTATATAATGTAATTTACACCGATTTGTGCAATAAAAAAGAAAATTTCTTGAAAAAATAATAAAATAGTGATATAATGACAAGGCTGACGGAAGAATACCCAAGTGGCTGAAGGGGCGGGCTTGGAAAGCTCGTAGATCGGTAACACGGTGCAGGGGTTCAAATCCCCTTTCTTCCGCCATTTTTTGGGGTTGTGGCGGAATTGGTAGACGCGTCATCTTCAGGCGGTGATATCTTCGATGTGTGAGTTCGAGTCTCATTAACCCCACCAAAAGCACTTCGAGACGAACACGTAAGGTTTTATAACCATTACGGATTCCTCGTCTTAGAAATAGATTTACCTAAATAGGTAAAGCAAAAATGACATCGATAGAAATATCGGTGTTTTATTTTTGCTTTTTTGATAAAAAATGGTAAAATAAATAACAAACGATATGATAGGTATTAAATTAAATAATAAAGCAAAAAGTGTGTATTTATTTTAAATA
>CAYJAQ010000092.1:0-3229 GCA_964368275.1 uncultured Staphylococcaceae bacterium | reverse complement strand
ATTTCATTCATTGCTAATGACTTTTCAGAATCTTTCATTGATTTAGCACTCATACCTAAATATAATGTATTATGCTCAATAATTACACCGTTAGGAAATTTTTCCGAATAAAGAGGCATCATTGCAAACTTATCATGTGTGCCACTATTATATATTTGGGAAAGTGATTCGCCATTTGCAATGCACATAGCGACTTCTCGATCCTTCATTAAGTAAGCTATTGGTCTTTCTAACAACGCTAAATCATCAGCAACATGACCAACTTCATTCAACATCCGCAAATAACTAAGTGTATCAGTAAATGTATCAGCAGAGGCATCAGGATTGCCTTTAGAGAATTCCTTTTGCCACTCATAACCTTCAATAGTTGAACCATCATTAATTAAATAGGAAGTACCAAATAATCCCGAACCAAATTCTGATAATGTCCGAACCGAGATAGGTGGTAAACCACTATCATAGATAGTAGTTAAAAGGTTTAAAAACTCGTTATAATTTTGAGGAACTCCCCAGTCATTTTCTTCAAATAATGTTTGATTATAAATTATACCTTTTAAACCAATAAAGAATGGTAAATAATATAGTTCTCCGTCTATCGAGATATTATTTAATTGTGAGGTTTGAAAATTCGCAGTATAACTTTCTCCCGATACTTCAGCAAATGCACCTTTTAAATTAGGCAAACTTTCCTTAAAAGCATCGGAAATAATAATGTCCGCCACGTCGTTATTAATGGCAGCTTGGGAAAGAACTACTTCTGCCCCTTGAGCAGCTTCAACTCTATCAATGTGGCCACGTCTAACAATTGATTGAAATTCAAATTCATATTCGGGAAACACATTGCGAAGTTCAATAATATAATTGAAAATCGACGTACTATCATCAAACTCAATTCTAATCTTTGTTTTTTCAATAGTTTTGTTACCTTTACAACTGGTTGTGATTAACAAGATGGTTGCTAAAAGCATTAGACAAATTATTCTTACTGATAGTTTTTTCATGTTATTCACCACCTTGCAAGTATTTAAGTAATACCTTTTTAAGTTCTGCGACATCTATTGGTTTCTTTAAATGCGAATTCATACCATGTAAAAGTGATGCTCGATAATCATCATCAAAGGCATTTGCACTCATTGCCAAAATTGGTATTTTTTTAGCATCATCTCTGTCAAGAGAGCGCACCGCTTCTGTAAGTTCATATCCATTCATAACTGGCATTTGAATATCGGTAATAATGATATCGTAATAACCAATTTCTCTTTCTTGGTATTTTTCTAAGGCAAGTCTACCATTAATAGCGGTATCAACAATCATGCCAAAACCTGAAATAATGTTTTCAGCAATAACTAAGTTAATATCATTATCTTCTACTACTAGTACTCGTTTACCGATTAAGATACTTTCATCAATATTTTGATTATTCTTTTCTTCTTCTAATCTAACAATATCAGTTCGTTCTAGTTCAATAGTTACATCGAAAGTTGAACCGACATCTTTTACACTTTGAACATCTATTGTTCCACCCATCATATCAACAAAAGATTTAACAATAGATAAACCTAAACCAGATCCAGTCATTGCACTACCAATATTGGTATTATCTTGGGTAAAAGGCGTAAAAAGGTTCTTCATATACTCTTCGCTCATGCCAATTCCGGTATCTTCAACAATTAGATGAATTTTATCGATGTTATTATTTCTTTCTTCTACAGTAAATCTAACATTAACAGTACCACCACGATTAGTATACTTAATTGCATTATTGGTTAGATTCATAAGTATTTGAGCTAAACGCTGCTTATCACCAATGTAGGATTCAGCTAAATTATCAGCAATTTGAACATTAAATGTTAAACCCTTTTCAGCCGCTTGTTTGCGCGAAATAGCGACAATTGTTTCAATTATCTCTCGTCCAGCAAACGCATCATGGCGAAGTTCCATCTTCCCGCTCTCAATTTTACTCATATCCAAGATATCATTTAAGATTCCTAGTAAATATTTTGCGGAAGTATCAATTTGGGTTAATGCTTCTTTAACATTTTTATCATTTTTCACTTCTCTACTAGCTATATAGTTCATACCAATAATAGCATTAAGAGGTGTTCTAATGTCATGTGACATTTTAGCTAAGAAGTTATTCTTTGTAGATGCTACCCGATCTTTCAATTCTAATTCATACATATGGCGATCACGCTCTTTAGACGTTCTCACATTAATGATAATTATTGATAACACTAAAATGGCTAACCCAACAACTGCTCCAGCAATAGTAACTAGTGTGTATTGTAAGGCAATTGTGGTTTCTTTTGAAGTAGTTGCTATTGGTGCAATTACTACTGCCATTTCTTTAGAATCAACAAGTGGACTATACTGAACAGCCCAATTTGAACCATTAAAAACAGCGAAAAAACTATTGCTTCTTTGGTTCTTTATATCATCTCTTATTATACTAGCCGATTCATCATCAATTCCTGTTTTAATTAGACTAGAAATTAGATTATAACCAATAAATTCTGCATTTTTATTAGGTTTTAACTGCACTCCCCCATTAGCATCAACTATGAAAGTGTAGCCTTCATCATCAAACAATCCTAAATGTAAATCATCTTGGAACTGTGTAGTATCATAGATTTCATAAATAGCGACAACATTTACATTATCAATCAGTTTTTTCTCAACTGAAATTGAAAATACCCAATAGTCTAAACCATTTGATGACTTGTCAAAATGGTATTGTGGAATGTCATCTAAAAGAGTAGCTCTTAAAATATCAAAATTACGAATTTGCGCAGTTTTACCATCAATAGTATAAGTCGACCCTGTGTCACTTGCCAATAATACAGTGTAATTCTCATCTTTCTTATAATTAAAAAGGTTCTCAACTTCTTCAAATGTGGTTACATTAGATTGTTCAAAATATGATGCTGTTGAGCCAACCCGTGATATAAGCCATTCTCTTTTCGCAGTAATAGAACGAGTAAGTTGTCCAGTAATCTCATTTACATACATAGCCCGTTCATTACGCAAACTAATTGTTAATTCTTGATTATACCGAAAAAAGCCAAAAAGACATGTTACTATGAAAAGGCATATAATAACGCCCAGCATAACATGTCCGACTTTTTTCTTGTTAAATTGTTTTTCGTTTATACGATTGTTTTTTAACTTTTCTATCATACTTGGGTTTTCATTAATTGCATTTAAAACAGTAAATGCTTCTTCAAGTTGG
>CAYJAQ010000091.1:0-3378 GCA_964368275.1 uncultured Staphylococcaceae bacterium | reverse complement strand
GCATGACGAACACCGAAAGAATAACCAACACAGCCACCGCCAATATCATTAAAAATATTGGGTATGAAAGGGTTGAAGCAACCTTCTTCTTCGTCTTTGCACTTTGATCATAGTAGTCCGCTAAGCGAACAAACACTAATTCTAACTTTCCACTCACTTCACCAACTTCTAACATGTTTACAAAAAAGTGTGGAAACGTCTTAGGATATTTAGAAAAGGCTTCTGATAGCATTTTACCTTGAAGCAAGTCGCTATTAACATTTTCTAATATCCCTTTTAACTTCTTATTTGTCGTATTGTCCTTTAACAAGGCAACTGCCTTATCAACTTCAATACCAGATTTTAGCATAATTGCAAATTGTCGACAGAACAATGTGAGTTCTTCGGTCCTGATTTTTTCTAAGAAAGCAAATAATTGTGAACTTTCCGCTATTTTTCTAAATGAAACCAAATAGTAATCTTGGTTCTGAATGATTTCACGAAGGTCTTCTTCATCGCGAGCAATGAAAACACCACGTGCAACATTGTTGTTAATGTCTTTAGCTTTATATCGATATTTTGGCATACGCTATTCACCTCACATTAAAACGCTTATATACCAACCGATAATATAGACACTAAAGAAAAGACTTAAGACAAAACCAATGGACAAGAATGGGCCAAATGGAATAATGTGTCCTTCAATTTTTTGTGACTTCTTTAGAATTGGCAAAGCTAACACTCCAACTATTGAACCAATAAAGATTCCCATAATTGCTAATTGCCAGCCTAGGAACAATCCTATTCCTGCAATTAATTTGATATCTCCACCACCAATTATTTCTTTTTTGGTTAACTTTTCAATTATGAATACAAGCATTATCATGACAGCAAAGAATGCTAGTGACCATAGACGATCTGCATAAGTTACTTGGAAACCCAAATAAGCTTCTACTTCTACTGGTCCTGTAATAGCTGTAAAGATTGTGGCAGCAATCCCTAGGATAGCAACAACAATATTTAAACTGTCGGGAATAATGTATTCATGATAATCGATAAAACATATTGCTATTAATGTTGATATTAGTAACATAACAAGAATAGTATAAATTGTTTTACCAAAGTGATAATAGGCTAATAGCCATAATATCATATTCAACAATTCAACACAAATATATTGTGGTGAAATGTTTGTTTTACATTTTCGGCATTTTCCTCTTAAAATTAGATAAGATAGAACTGGTATATTATCATACCATTTTAATTCATAACCACAACTCATACAATGTGATTTAGGCTTATTGATTGACATCTTCTGTGGTAGTCTAAAGATAACAACATTTAGAAAGCTACCAACAGCAAGTCCCAATAGAACCACCAATACATACCAAGCAATATCTATGAATTCCATAAAACTCTTCCTAACTTATGGATCTTGTAGTAACCACCATCAAAACTAGCTGAAACTGTTACACAAGCGTTATTATCAATTCGATGAAAGCGAATTTCCCATATTGGTAGGGGATCACTAGATACGCTAATTATTTTGTATTCATATTCAGCTTCAACATCTGGATAAGTAATTACCATAGGTAACTCTCCTTCTGCAGGTGCAGTAGGGGTAATTATTCCATCTGCTATATTAGCAAGTAAATTATACATTTTATTCTCTTGATCGTAATAAAGATAATTATTACGAATCTCATTATTAGTGACTTTTACTAAGTAGCCATTTGTTAAGGTAACTGATGCACCGATGATTGCTAATACCGCAATAATCAGCACCGCAATTACTAATGAATTGCCTTGATTACTTTTTAGTTTTTTCATCAGGCCCACCTACGGTTTTACTCTAATTGTTCTTGACAATGTGTCGATGTTATTAATGGCATATGGAACATTGTCTTTGTAGATTTCTATAGTTAGCGTATAATTATTATTAATTACTTTATATGTAAGTTTAAAGTAATCATCATAATTAGGATTATAATCGCCACTTTCGGTTACTACACTCGTAAATGAGTTTGTATAAAATACGTAATTTACTTCTTCACTTTGAAACCCCGTGGGGTCAGCGGTGAAGCTATTCATGGTAGATTCATATTTGCTTAAAATATTCTTCTTTACTTCCATATTATGATTAATTTTATTACTAGTGATAAAAATACTACCAATCATTAATACAGCAAAGGATACAATAACGATTGCGGCTATGACTTCAGCAAGGGAGAAACCTTTATTGTTTCTTTTCATGCTAAGCTCTTACAGTGAAAACAAGGTCTTCACTAGTTTTCTTATATTTAAGAGTTGCCACACCTAAAATATTACCATCATATGCGCTAGCCGTAACATCGGTATTTAAAAGATCCGAAAGTGTTTTGGTCATGCAGATGATTTCGTGATGTCTATAGTATACATATACTTCAACATTATCAATAATTGAGTAACTTGCCCCAATAACGCGCTTAATGTCATTGAACAGTGTTTTAAAGACTGACAATATCATCTTTCCATTAATCGCATCTTGATTTTCGTTATATATTTCATCGTTCAATGATAGATCGAGTTTTTCTGCTAATGCTTGGTTTAAATCATTAAACCCGACATCAGATAATGCAAAATCTAACATACATTGGTCTTTTGATAACACTACATATGATGCAGCATTATTAACGTAAATAAATAGTTTAGGATTATCCATTTTATGTTTTACTGTTATGTTAGTAGGATAATTTTTCAAAACATATGGTGCGTAAACAACATTAGCAATGTTCAGCGATGCTTTCCGTAAGACATACAATACTTTATTGTAAGTTTTCTTTTTGCATACCGCATATGTAACTTTGATACTAGACTTGTTGCGCTTGTTCATCTTGAATACAATATTATCTTTTGATTCGGTATCAAACAAGTTTGCAAGTTCACCATTAATAGCTTTATTAAACTCAAAAATATTCAGTTTTGGAATCTCGAATGAACCTAGATTAACATTTGCTTGTCCTAGACAAACTACTACTGCTGTTTTAGCAAAACCTACTTCTGTTAATTTTTCTTTAATTTCTTGAGAAGCAACAGTAAGTTCTTCTAATGTGGTATTTTCACTGATTGAAATATCAAATTGGAAACGAGCCATCTCTACTATTTTAGTACTAAATAAATTAGTATCATAGCATAGGAAACGATAAGAATAAACACTGCCTTGTTTGTTTACAACGCTAACTACTTTCTTCATAATTACGCTCCTAGCTTTGGTTCGTTCACAAGATAGAAAACTTGACTGAATAATTCATTATCAGCATTATAGATTTCAACAGTTAGGGCATTTGCTTTTTCCGTATCATATTTTAGCTTAATGTTTTCTATTTGCTCTAGTTTGGATGTTGTATTACTCCATTCTAT
>CAYJAQ010000090.1:0-3480 GCA_964368275.1 uncultured Staphylococcaceae bacterium | reverse complement strand
GATAAAATCTATGAGAATAATATTTTTTAGTTAAAAACAGCCACATATTACACCATAGAGAACTAAGAAAGCATTATTATTTTTATATCCTTTGTAAAATATTTTCTATTTGGTATAATATACTATAGGAGGCGCCAATGGAAAATAATCTTGATAACCAAAACAAAAATGGAGAAGAAATAGTAGAAGGAACAGCGATAGAAGAGATACCATCAGTAGTTGACAAATATATGTGGGAAAGGGAGATTTCCATTTTTGCCAATCATCTGATTATTAAGCGCATGGCTATTGCATTAGGGGCACCATATATAGTAATAATGTTAGTTGTTATGATTGCCTCAAAAGTTAGCAGCAGTGCACTAATTGCTTGTGGGCTATTGACATTAATATTAGGAACCTTAGTTGCCTTATTTTTAGTGTTCTACCGAAAGAAGTTTGAAGTTAGTTATATTGTCGACGAAGAAGGTGTTCAGGAAGTAGTAGATGCCAAAAAAGCCAAGATTCGCAAGAGTCTACTGGTTATTGGATCAATGCTTGCTAGGCAAAGTGGCCAAACGACGTTATCGATTAGTCTTGCCACAAGTGGCACAAAGGCCCGAACTTTTATCAAATGGAAAAGCATAAGTAAAGTATCTTATAGTGATAAACATCAATATATTCATATAGTAAGTAATGTTGAACATAGCATTTATATGTTCGGCACGGCTGATAACTATTTTAACATCAAAGAATTTGTTTTAGCACATATAAAGAAAGATGTCAAAATTACTGAAACGAAATGCTTCCTCAAAAAAAGAAGCACATAGTGCTTCTTTTGCCTATTCAAAGGTTACTTCGGATGGCAACAATTTATCAACCGTAACATAGTCAACCCCACGATTAATCCATATTTGGAGAGTGGCTTTTGACACATACTGGCTGTATGTCCAACTTGAAACTTTCAAGCCAGCGTCATGATATTTTTGAATCCAACCTTTAGCATCTTTGTATGTTAAACTAATATTAATACTAGGATCTAGATTATATTTTGTAGCATAAGCTAATGAATCTTCAGATTCGAAAGCATTACCAACAAACCATTGACATGGAATATAATCATAACCATTGTTTCTTGTCCAAACTAAGCATTCTTTGGCTGAGCCAATTAAGATACATTGGTTAAGTAGTCCAGCATCTTTAATAGCTTTCATTAGTTTTGGCATGTTACTCGTGTCATCATTATTGATACCGGGATTCCACTTTAACTCAATAACCGCTATAGCATTGTACTGCTTACAGATTTCTAAGTATCTTTCAAGTGTACAAAGTTTGTAGGTATATTCAATACCTCCACGTTTTTCGGTTTCGGTTAGTTTTTCTAAATCAGCATAATTCGTTTGAGCAATAGTCTTGCCAGCAAAATAACATATGCCAGTGGTATTATCGCCATGATCTAAAACAAATACGCCATCTTTAGTAGTTGCTAAATCACATTCAAGAGCGGTGTAACCATGAATGGTAACAGCATTAATGAAAGCTTCTTCAGTATTCATGACACCAGTATAGCAGCCACCATGGCCAATAAATGTTAAATCGTAATCCCAAATGGTGGTAATATTACGAGTAATGGTGTTTGATACATTTCCAAATAAATCTTTCACAAAATATTTGAGTTGATAAGTTCCACGAGCATTGAAGTTTACATTACCATCGTACTCAATAAGATTAGTGATGTCACCGTCAACATCATCGGTTGCTGAAAAACCTTCTAATAGATCGAATGATTTTCCACATTGAACTGTGCGATCTAATTCGAAGTTAGCACTATCAAAACTTAAAATTGGTTTAACATAATCAGGTTCTATTATTGTAACTGTGAAAGTATCAGAACCATCAACATCAGCTGTCGTTCTGGCAATGATATCAACCTTACCTGCTTTTAGACCTTTTACAAGACCGTTAGTAACTGTTGCAATTGTCTCATCGCTTGATGACCAAATAACATCAGATGATCCACTTGGTGTAACTTCACTAACAAGTGATTGGTCTTCGCCAATTACAATTACACTAGGTCCACTAATTTGTACATTAACATGTTTAATTATCATTTCTATTTCACCTTTTGCACTATTATCTAATTTTGAGATAGCTTTAAATTTCACAACGCCACCATTGAACGCGGTCACTTTACCGTTTTCGTCAATTGTTGCAATATCTTTGTTTGAACTTTCCCAAGTTACCTCTTGTGTAGCATTCTTAGGATTAACAGTAGCTGTTAGAACGGTTGAACCGCCTGCTACTAAATCAGTGCTACCACTTACGGAAACAGTAACGGGAAGAACGGTAACTTCATGAGTTGCCTTAACACTGCTATCACGTTTAGAAATAGCTTCAATTGTAGTAGTGCCGGCTTTGACACCAGTAACAATACCGGTTTCATTAACAGTTGCAATACTTTCATCAGTACTATGCCAAGTAACATCTTGGGTTGCATTACTAGGAAGTAGTCGATAAGTAAGTTCTAGTGAAGTCTTGTTAATTAACTCGCTCTTACCAGTAATTTCAATTCCAGTAGGTAGTACAGGTGTTACTGTCACTGCTACATAATCTAATACTTCACGATCCCTTTTATCAGGATATCTAGCGTTGATTGTAACAGTACCGGGATAAACACCAACCATTTTATTGCCATCAACTATTTTGACGATTTTCTCATCGCTCGATGACCAGGTTACTGTTTTACCAACTAGAGAATCAAAGCGGCTTGCTTTAAGAGTCATTTCCTCGTTTTCAGCGATACTTAATTCGCCAATAACTTCAGGTTCCTTTACTTTGCCACAGCTGAATAAGCATAAACAAAGCGTTAACATTGTAAAAATTCTAATAAATTGTTTCATTATGCACCTTTCCTTTTGTGAATATTTTAACCTAAAAAAATATTTGTGGCAAGATTTATAATAAGATAATTTATTTTCAACAAATAGTGTAATTAATTACATTACCTTTGAATATAATACTATGTAAAAAAATAATTAATCGCTGAGAAAAATAGGTCGAAATGCTTTGCAATTGCTTGCATTAGTTACAACAATATGATATAATAATACTGAATAAAAGTATAATGTCGGTATTGTACCCTCATTTGCTAGATTCCATCATAAATGGAGGTGATACCATGTTTTTAAAACGTCGAGATAGTGGTATTACTTTGACTGAATTAATTGTTGGAATAGCGGTTAGTGGCATATTAATGGCGATGATTTCTTCAATAATTATCTCAATTAATAAGAATTATCAAAAGTATCAACAGTCTACGGCTGAATCATATGAAAACAGATCAGTTATTAACAACATAAAGGCTATTGTTAATAAAAGCAATTTAGAAGGTAAGTCATTAAAATTAGTAATTCATGAAGATACAATAACTATTGGCTTTGACGAATCTGATCAATCCTTAATGAATTATAACAAAAATGAGAATAAAATAGAATGGAGTAATAC
>CAYJAQ010000089.1:0-3486 GCA_964368275.1 uncultured Staphylococcaceae bacterium | reverse complement strand
TACATTTAACTCAACTACTGCATTTGTTACAAGCCCTTCTAACGTAATGTTTGATTTAAAGGCTGGCGCTGAACTCGTTATGAAAGATGTTACTGTTACAGGTGCTCTTGGAACATTAACAAATGGTAAGTATTCAACAGATGCAGCTGCAAAAGTTGAACTTGCTTTCTTCAGTGCTGCAGGTGCTACTTCCAAACTTTCATTATACGATTGCACAATGAAAGATTTCGGTAAAGGTGCTATTACAACTGGTGGTTCAGCATTAACAGTTGAAAACTGCTATATGTACTATACTAAACCTAATGATAGTGGTAGAGCTCCAAACGCCATCCAAGTTGGTGGTAACTGTGTAGCTACTATTAAGAACAACACTATTAATGGTTTTCATAATTCAGCTGCACCTCTATTTAGTTCTGCAGTATTAGCAATTGGTGGTACTTACACTATGACTGGTAATACAATCGTTAACTGCGGTGTTGGTGTTTACATTTGCCCTTCTGCAAATGCAGCTGCTAACATAGTTATCAGTGATGTTAAAGTATTAGGTAGTGCTGGTGAAAATACTAAGTCATTAGTAATTGGTTCATTCAGTAAAACATTAAATGATAAAACTGACTATATGCCTACTACTGCTGGTGGTGCTACTGCAATTGCTGAATTAGGAACATCTAGTTTAGCTTCAAGCAACACATTTGTTAACTCTTACTATGGTAATGTTGGAGCATACATCGTAGGATAATGACTATTGATATGCATATCACAGCTGTGATATGCATTTTCTTTTTGCAATTTTTTCCCAAAATTACTACGTTTTATGGTATAATGTTTGAGAAGGATAATATTATGGAAAATAAACAAATTGTAAATGTTAGTAAGAATAAAAAAATAGACAATAAAATATTTATTGCCTTTATGATATTCATAGCTGCTTCCCTATTATATGTACTAATAACAAATATTAGTGATAATTACTCATTTGCTAAAGAATATTCCAGGATGGCTACTTTGGATTATATTGAATATGCAATGTATTTTTGTTATTTTATTTCAGCAATTGGGTTTATGTATTCCATATGCTTTATATTTTCTAAAAAGCATTCATTTAGATTCTTTACTGAAGAAACTGAAAAATCTAAGAAGACATTATTATTTACTTTAGCTACTGCTAGTATTATTCCTATTGTATGTATAGTTCTAGTAAGCTTGTATGCTAGTGTTTTTATGATTACACCAATTACTGGTCAGTCAATGGAACCGACTATCGTAAATGATGAGAAAGTTTTAGTTAGTTATAATGATAATATGGATCATTTTGATGTTGTTATCTTTGGGATTAGTAATAAAACTAATTATGCACCAAGTTTTTTAGGAAATAAAAAGACCTACTATATTAAACGCATAATAGGTATACCAGGTGATACAATAACTTGGGTCAATAAAGAGCTATTTATAAATAATGAGAAAGTGAGTGAAACATACTTTACTGAAGACTACTTGAGTTCTATTAGCGATTATGAAAACTTTAATGGCACTTTTGTATATTTTGAAAATAATGTTAAAAAAGAAACTATGATTATTCCCGATGGTTACTACTTTGTAATGGGAGATAATCGTAAAAAAGGTTGTAGTATTGACAGTAGAGCACTTGGATTAATACATGAAAGTAATATCATAGGTGTAGCAAAATATCATGTTGAAAACAATAAATTAATTAAAATAAAATAGGGGGAAACACATGAAACAATTATGTAAAAGAGTACAAAAAGGATCAACAGTAGGAATCATATGCCCAGCAACTAGAGTTAGGGATTATAATGATGTATTAAAGTTTATGGAAATGATTGAGCGTCGAGGCTTAAAGGTTAAACTTGGTCAAAGTGTCATTGTCCACGATACTTATTTAGCAGGGAAAGATGAAATACGTGCTAAAGATATCAATGATATGTTCATGGACGATGAAGTTGATGCTATTCTTTGTTACAAAGGTGGCTTTGGATGCACACGCATAATCGATAAAATTGATTATAAACTAATCAGCGAGCATCCAAAATTATTCATTGGCTTTTCCGATGTTACAGCGCTATTAAATAACATCAATCAAAAAGCAAATGTACCAACCATTCATGGTTTAACAGGTAACTGTGTCGTTGAAAAAAAGTGTGATCGAAAGTCACGTAGAAATTACTTTGATAATATATTTGGCATCAATGAGAAAGTGCTAAAAAATAGAGATGACTCCTGCAGAATTATTCATAGTGGTTTAGTTGAAGCAGAACTAGTTGGTGGTAATCTGACGCTGATTACGACATTATTAGGAACATCATATGAAATCGATATGAAAGGCAAAATCTTGTTCATTGAAGATGTCCATGAAGAAGTATACAAGATAGATCGTTATTTATCATCATTAAGATTAGCTGGTAAGTTAAATGAAGTAGCAGGAATAATCTGCGGATATTTTACAGATGCAGACGGAGATAGCATGCGAGAAAAATCCATTAGTTATTTATTACGAGAATACTTCAAAGATCTAAATTGCCCAATTATTTACAATTTCCAGTGCGGACATGATTATCCTTATATTACTTTACCAATAGGACTTAAAGTAAGATTGGACGCAGATAATAAGGAAATTACAATACTAGAAGAAATGTTTAAATAACTATTTAATATTTCGTCACTCAATAAGAAAAGCAAAGCCTAGGCTTTGCTTTTCTGTTTACTTATTAATATTAAGGACGTGAAAGAATACTTATAGGAGCATACCATGTATTTACAAAAGTATTGCTAGTAACTAAATTTGAATTATTTAATTCAGAAAAAGCAGTAATCGTATATCCATTTGCTCTAATACCAGGTTCAGCTGAATAATAAAGTGTTTTATTAGACGATAAAGCGGCATTAAAAGTACCAATTACTATTGATTTTGCTCCTCCACCTGTGCCACCTAATATTTTTACATCGTTAACACTCATATTTGCAACACCAGCAGGCCATAAATAAACACCAACACCACAGTTTACAAAAGTATTTCCAGAAATAGTGTGTGTTCGATTTGATTCAATTATAACACCAGTACTTACTAAACCTTTTGATTCATCTGCTGCATTATAAAAGCCATTAATAGTGTTGTTCTTAATAGTAGCTACACAGTTACCACTTACTTGGATAGCGTTTGTAGTTCTGTCACTATTGCTTGCTGTATAATACATATAGCAGTTTTCAACTGTTACTGCATCACCATTTGTGGCAACTGGACCTTTAGTGAAGTCTTTTATAGTACAACCATATAATGAAAGTTTAGAAGCTGTATTACGTGATGACCAAAAAGCAAGTTCAACTTTTGCAGAGGAATTTGGATTGGCAGCGTTTTCTAGTTCTCCAAGTGCACCTGTTAGAGTAACATCTTTCATAACAAGTTCAGCGCCAGCCTTTAAATCAAACATTACGTTTGTATCTGGATGTGTATCAGTTGAATCAAATTTT
>CAYJAQ010000088.1:0-3545 GCA_964368275.1 uncultured Staphylococcaceae bacterium | reverse complement strand
GAACCTGATATTAAAGCACCACTATAAATCTTTAAATCATAGCTCTTTAATACCCTACCATATATATTAAATCCAAGTAAGTAGCATATACCTATTACTACTAATATGAAAAAAATTAATTTTAATGGCAAATATTTGCGAATTAGAAAAAAGACAAGCAATATTACTGCACTAATAATGATATTTATTGTAGTAATATTGTGCTGATAAGTAAGTAGTGGTTCTCCTTCTTGATTAAATATTAATTGAAAAATAAAAGATATAATTAGAAGCATCGCTACATACTTTACACTTTTTAAGTATTTGCTAATTGGTACCCGCGATAGTAAAATAATCACAAATATAACACCTGCCATTAGACCAAGAATTAAGAAATTATTGCGCGGAACAATGAACAAAGTCACCATAAAAAAAATTGAAAATAACATTTTAATACGTGCATCCATATTATGAATAATACTTTTAGCATTGTAGTATTGTCCAAAAACTAATTTATTATTCATCGTTACCACCTCTTTCAATAACATTGAATAATTCTTCAATAGTTAGAGGCAAACGCTGATAATTAATTAAGCTCCGCTCTTTTAATTTAACTGCTAACAAACTAGCAAATGGTAAGTCTAGATTAAATTTCTTCAACCGCTCAATATTTTCAAATAAATCTTGTTTATCACCATCATATACTAGTTCACCTTCATCAAGCACCAAAACTCTTTTTGCATATTGAGCAACAACACTCATATCATGAGTCACAATAATAATTGTATTATTGGTTTCTCTTTGAATTGAAACTAATAATTCCATCAATTCTCTTTTACCTTTAGGATCTAGTCCTACAGTTGGCTCATCTAAAATTAATACTTGAGGTTTACTCGCAAGAATACCAGCGATAGCCACTTTACGCATTTGACCTCCGCTAAGAGAAAATGGTGATCTATCTAGTAGACTTTCATCTAAGTTGATCAATCGGCACGCTTCAAGAGCGGCGGCTTTGGCAGCTTCTTCTGACATACCAAAATTCTTTGGACCAAACATAATATCTTTTAAGACTGTATCTTCAAATAATTGATATTCCGGAAATTGAAAAACAAGCCCAACTTTACTTCTTATTGATTTTAGTTTGCCATTTTTCTTTGATCTTATTGTTTTATCAAATATTTCTATTTCACCATAATGAGGTAATATCAAAGCATTCATCAACTGTGTTAATGTACTTTTTCCACTACCTGTATGACCTAAAATAGTGATAAATTCATTTTGTTCTTCAATAGAAAGATTAATGTTTTTTAACGTATGACAGGAAGCACTATTGTCATAATCAAAAATTACATTGCGAAAGTTAATTCCCATAATGCATCAATTAATTCCTGTTTATTAGGAATCATACTTCCTTCTAATTTTGCGATTAGTGAAACGCTGTCAATTACAGTCAAGCCACTAGCTTCCAATATGGCTTTTTCTTTTAAGACTTCTTGAGGAGTGCCATCAAGAACAATTTTCCCATTATTTAATGCAATAACTCGATCAGCAAAAACAGTTTCCTCAAGTTGATGAGTAATCATTATAATAGTGCGTTTCTTATCAGCATCTTTTTTACTTAGATTTTTAATTGTTTCATTAATCTCTTTGGTTCCTTTAGGATCAAGCATTGAAGTTGCCTCATCAAAGATCATTACTTCAGTTTCCATTGCTAATACTCCCGCAATAGCCACCCGTTGTTTTTGACCACCTGATAAATTCTCCGGATTATAATCCAGATATTTTTCCATTTCTACTAATTTAGCATATTTGTCAATTCTTTCAATCATTTCTTTGCGCTCTATTTTATGATTTTCCAAACCAAAGGCAATATCATCACGAACAGTTGAACCGACAAATTGATTATCGGGGTTTTGAAAGATAATTCCCATTTTAGATCGTATTTCATCAACATTTTTTTCATTATATAGTTCGTCATTTATATATATATATCCTGAATTAATTGCTAACAAACCCATAATTAACTTGGCAAGGGTGCTCTTACCGCTACCATTATGTCCGATAATCGCAATAACTTCTCCTTCATTTAGCGTAACCGAAAAGTTGTCTAATATTTTTTCTGTTTCATATGAGAAAGAAACATTTTTAAATTCAATTTTCATTTATTCAACCTCCCAGCTAATTGCAATGCCATGTTTCATGCATCGAATTAACGAAACATCAAATAGGCGTTGATCATTAGTAATTACGTGTGACATACAACCATTAATTGAATATGGTTCAGTGCAATCAGCATCAATAACTTTGGCAACACCATTTTTGATCAAAATAGTGTTAAAGCCATATGCTGTTTCTATTTTCTTTTCATAGTAAAGGTCATCGGTAAATAAAGCTCGATAAATTACTTTACCTTCATCACCTACTTTAAAATGATCATCAGCAACTTCATATTGTTTAATAACTATATATATACTTTGATTATTATTTTTTTTGTTCCTAGCATCATAAGAGAAAACAACAGCAATAATAATGCTGGTTATTAATATTAAAGCAATAATTGCTGAAATGATGATAATATTGCGCTTATCTTTTATCATTTTTTGTTCTCCCTTCTGTTAACTCATTTTACCACTTTTGTCTAATTAATGCAAACAAATGGAAGAAAAACCACAATGTCATAGATTATGATTATCTTCCATGTTTCTTTACTACTATAATAATGGTGAAAATAATTGTAAAATAATAATATATATTTTTTTAAAAATATTTACTTTTGGTGCTTTATATATTTCTTTTGAATCCGTCAACGTTTGAATAAAATCTTTTTTGATACATGTAAGTGAAGAAGTTTCATAAAGCACTACACCACATTCGAAATGGTGACATAAACTACGATAATCTAAATTTATTGTTCCAACAACACCAACTTCATTATCACTAATAAAATTCTTTGCATGAATAAAGCCTGGCGTATACTCATAGATTCTAACACCCGAATCTAGCAATGTTTTGTATGATGATTGGGTTATCCAAAAAATTGACCGCTTATCTGGAATTCCTGGCAATATTATTCTTACGTCGACGCCCCGCTTTGCTGCCAGCTTTATGGCATTAGTGATTCGATAATCAACCACATAATATGGAGTACTAATATATAAGTAATTTTTAGCGTTATTTATAATGTTTAAATATACACTTTCACCTATATATTCATCATATATAGGTCGAGGCCCATCTCCAAATGGTTGGACATATCCTTTAGCTTGAAAAGATGAAACACAGCCTAAAAAATACTTTGTCAAATCATCATTATTTGGTTCATATGCGCCCCACACTTCCAAGAAAAGTGCCACAAAAGCTTCGACCGCTTCACCCTCTATCATTATACCAGTATCTTTCCAATAACCAAAACGCTCTTTTACATTAATATATTCATCAGCTAAATTGATTCCACCAGTAAAAGCAAATAAGCCATCAATAATAGCTATTTTACGATGATCACGATTGTTAAAAATAGCATCTACCATTGGTTTATATTTATTAAAAGCTATACACTTAATTCCATA
>CAYJAQ010000087.1:0-3547 GCA_964368275.1 uncultured Staphylococcaceae bacterium | reverse complement strand
AGGTATTAATATGAGTTATATGAAAAATGTCTTTAAAGACTGGAAATGGTATGAATTAGCATACATAATTGTATCTTTCATTGCTTTAATTACGGTTACTATTGTTTGTAAATCATGGATAGTTACTTTATTTGTGGCACTGTTTGGTTTAGTTGGTACTGCTTTGAATACCAAGACTAACAAATTTTGTTTCATCTTTTACGTCATATCTGCTGTTCTTTATGCTTACGTTGCTTTTACAGAGAAGTACTATGGTGAGATGATTTTAAATATTTGTTACATTATTCCTATTTATACAATCTCAACGATAAATATATTTAGACATAATAAGGAAAAAATATCTTTTCAAGTAGCGCCATTAAAATTAAAAACACTTATTATTATAGTTTTACTTGGTGCTTTAGTAATTATTGGCTATGGATTTATTCTAAAATACATTGGTTCAGCACTGCCCTTCTTAAATAGTGCAGCAACCGCTTTTTGTGCCAGTGCAAGTTACTTAGCTTCTCGTAAAAACATTGGCCAATGGTACTTTTGGTTAATCTATAATGTAGTCCAATTCGCCCTTTGGTTTTTAACAATTAGTGCCGATAATCTAAAAGGAATCCCTCTAATTGTCTTAAATATTATCTACTTTGGTATTAATATTTATGGATTAATCACTTGGCTAAAAATAATGAAAAATAATAAAGTAGAAGGTAGTGAGAAAAATGACTAAATATCAAGAGTTAGCTTCACTTATCTTTCCTGAGATAACTGAAACAATAGCAGATTTAGAAAAACGTTATCCACCACGTAATTTACCAGTTGGTGCAATGGTTACTAGATTCGCACCAAGCCCTACTGGCTTCTTACATACAGGGTCACTGTTCGCAGCGACAATTAGTTCAAAGTGTGCAAGCCAAAGTCATGGTGTTTTCTATATTCGTTTAGAAGATACTGATCAAAAAAGAGAAGTTGCAGGTAGCGGTGATTCTTTAATTAAGCAAATGGCTAAATTTGGGGTAGTGCCAAATGAAGGTTACTTTGGTGATGATGAAGAAAAAGGCCAATATGGGCCATACATTCAAAGTCAACGTGCTGATATATACAAAGTTGTTATTAAGTATATGTTAGAACAAAACATGGCTTATCCTTGTTTCTGTACACCTGATGAACTTGCAACAATGCGTAAAGAACAAGAACAAATTAAAGACAATTTTGGGTATTTCGGCAAGTATGCTAAGTGTAGTTTGCTTTCACCAGAAGAAGCTATTGAAAGAATAAAGAATGGTGAACCATTTGTAATTCGTTTTCGTTCAACGGGCAATCACGAAAATAAAATTATTCTCAATGATGCTATTCGTGGCGTTATTGAAATTGCTCAAAATGATCAACACATTGTTATATATAAAAGTGATGGTTTACCAACATATCACTTTGCTCATTTAGTAGATGATCACTTTATGCGTACTACTCATGTAACACGCGGTGAAGAGTGGATGCCAAGTGTACCCATTCATATTGAATTATTTAATGCCATGAATTGGCCAGCACCTACTTATGCGCACTTGCCGGTTATTATGAAACTTGATAATGGCAATCGCCGTAAACTTTCTAAGCGGAAAGATTTAGAAGCAGCTGTTTCATATTTCTTAGAACAAGGTTATCCAGTAGAAGGATTTATGGAATATTTGTTCACTATTGCTAATTCTAATTTTGAAGCTTGGCGCGATGCTAACCCAACAATTAGCCGTGATGAGTTCATCCTATCTTTTGATAAAATGTCATTAGATGGAGCACTATTTGATTTAGCAAAGGTGCAAAACTTATGTAAGGAATATCTAGGTGCTATGACAACCAAAGACTTTTCAGCTAGTGCATATGCATGGGCTAAGGAGTACGATTCGGAATTAGCTAGTATAATTGAACGCGATTATAATTATTTCGCTCAAATAGTAAGTATTGAAAGAGAAAAAGAAAATCCACGTAAAGATTATGAAAAATATTCTGATATTAAAAAGCTAGTACTTTTCTTCTATAATGATTACTATAAACAAATGGTGGATGATGCTTTGGTTTTCCCTGAAAACTTAAAGAAAGAAGATATTATCAAAATTCTTGAAGTCTATAAAGAAAGCTTCTCTTTAGAATTAGATGAAGAATCTTGGTTTAATCAAATGAAAGAAGTTGCGGTAAAATGTGGCTTCGCAGCAACTCCTAAAGAATGGAAAAAGAATAAGGAATTGTTCCCAGGCCATGTTGGTGATATTGCTGCTGTCTTAAGAGTAGTGATTACGCTACGTATGCAATCTCCTAATCTGTATTATGTAATGAAGATTCTACAAAAAGAACAAGTTACTAAGAGATTAACAGATGCAATTGAAAAGTTGAAAAAGTAGTAGCATAGCTACTACTACATGGCCTGTTGGAGAAGCGGTCTAACTCATATCCCTCTCAAGGATACATTCACGGGTTCGAACCCCGTACAGGCTACCATAAGAGTAAGTAAAGTACCAGTATTGGTGCTTTTTAAGTCTTCTGGCTTATTACAAATAACAAAAGAATTTCTAGAAATTCTTTGACTATTTCACCAATTCTTAGTAAAATACTAGGGTTTATATGTGAAATAGTCTTTTTTTACCTAAAATACGACTCATTTTGTAGTACTGAGAGTAGGAAACTAAGCAAGGAGCTAAACCTAAATAATTTTTAAGCTAATGGGATTCGAATACAAAATCAAAATATCAAGTTGATGATTAAAACAGTGGTTGACATTTATTCAAATATCAGTCGCTTACATTTTCAACTTTTATATAGTATAATGTTATTGTAAATTAATTTATATTTGTGTGACGACACAAAAGAAAGGAACATTAATATGGAAATTGGAAAAGTCATAAAACAAGCAAGAGTAAATAAAAAGATTACTCAAGAGCAGCTTGCAGAAGCACTAGGTGTTACTACACAAGCTGTAAGTAAATGGGAGACAGATAGTTGTTATCCAGATATTACATTAATCCCGTCTATCGCAAATTATCTAGATGTATCATCTGATGAACTTCTTGGTATAAAATTAGAGGAAAGAAAAAGAAAAATTGATGAAATTATAAAAAAGAATAATGAACTTATTAGTACAAGATTTCTAGATGATAGCCTTAATTTAATAAATCAATCATTAAAACAATATCCAAATGATGAAAGACTGTTAAACGCACTTACAAAATGTTATTGGGCAAGAATGCAAATGACTCATGAAAAGCCGGAGTTATTTGATTATAGACAAGAGTTAAAGAAACTAATTATTGAAAATGCACATAAGACACTTGAGATTGCTAGAAGTCAAGAAATTATTGAAGATGCAACCATATACTTAATTCATACATATCCTAGACTTGGAGAAGAAGGACGTCTTAAAGCACTAGAAATTGTTAATACATTACCAAGAATAGATTACTCAAAGGAATTACGATTAACAAATGTTTTGACAGGGAATGATAAAAAGCAAAGATTACAAGAAAATGTCATATTATTACTTCAATTAATTAATAACAATTTTTCATATAGA
>CAYJAQ010000086.1:0-3567 GCA_964368275.1 uncultured Staphylococcaceae bacterium | reverse complement strand
ATAGTTTATCAAGTAATGAAATTAATTGAATGATTTCATTCTTTAAGAATAAAATATTTAAACTTTCAAATTTACGAAAAATCTTACGTGCAATGATATAATCAAGTGCTTCAAGTTCACTACCACCACAAGCTACGAAAGCAGGTACGAAAACTTTGATTTGGCGCATAATACGATTACCAAACGTAATCTTGAATTTTTCAGCAACAAATTCATCAAGTTTCAAAAGCTTATCTAATAACTTATTATCGATTTGATGATTTTCAACACCAGTTTCAAATAGATTAGCTAAGTATTCATAACTCATATGAACATTATCGGTAAATGGTGCATCGATGTATGCGGCACGATAGTTCATTTCAATTGGAATAGCTCGGTCATAAACCTTATCAGTAATTGTGAAAGTTGAATCATCACGGTTGGCAGTTCCCACAAACCAAAGGTTTTGAGGAACTAAAATTTTACCTCCTTGCATAAGTTTTGGATCATTAGCCCATTGGTCAGGAACGATATCAATCTTCCAGTCAGCAACATTTGGCATTTCCATGATTGATAAGAATTCAGCAAAGTAATATTCAATACGTGCTAAGTTCATTTCATCGAGGATGATGTAATTAACATCATCACGATAATTACTTTCATATAAAGCCTTTAAGAAGTCTGTTTCATTAAACTTCTTAGTAAACTCATTAAAGTAACCAATCATTTCAGCCCGGTCACGCCAAGAAGGTTGAACCGAAATAATCGCTGAATCATGATTGAAGAATTTACCCATTGCATATGGTAGCGATGTTTTACCAGTACCAGAGATACCTTCTAGGATAATGATCTTAGAAGTAGCCATACCAGCAAAATACGTTCTAATTGTTTTTGGCGTATAGTATAAATGTAGTTGTGATGCAGAATAATTGATGAAACGTTCAACTAATTCTGGCAAACCAACCATATCTTCTGGTGACATAACACTAGAAATAATCTTTGTCTCATATTCCAAATCAACAGCAGTAAGCTTGGTGAAACGTGAATCGCCCAAAGCTTTTTTCGGTTTTGGTGCTTCTTCTGTTTGACTAGCATCGCCATATTCATTAGTAACGATATTACCAAGACCAAGGCTTGAAACTTTCATAGCCATGATCTTACTCTTTTCATCAACAAGCTCAGCAGTTTTCATATTTAGTAAGGCGATTTCTTCTAGTAAGGCATCCTTTTCAATCTCACGACGGGAGAAACGGATGTAACGACGTAATAGTTGAAACAATCTTAAAAATAGGAAAACAACGAAAGCGATATTAATTGTAACAACAACGATTGCGCAAAGCCAATCGATAAAGTTAAAATTGCCGCTTCCTTCAAATAAATAAGTTTTAAAATAGTTGACAATATCATTGAAAAAGGCATCAGCAAACGCCGTTCCGATGCCTTTGAAAAATTTGCCAATATTTCTAAAAAATTCACCAAGAAAATTGATATAATTCTTTGCAAATTCCTGCATATTGTTACCTCTTCCCAAGAAGTTATTTAGCTAACGTTTTCTTCTTGTATTATATTTCTTTTTCTTTGTCAGATTCTTGTTTATTAGCTTCCATTTCAGCCATAATTTGGCGACGTAATTCTTCTTTTAATTCTTCTTCAGTTTTAGATTGAACAGCAGCAATTTGTTCCAAATTCTTAGTTTGTTGAATCTTAACATAATTCATAATTAAAAGCACAATCTCAAAAATAAAGAATAACGCAGTTGGTAAAACGACACAAACTAAGAAGCCCGTTCCTGATAGAAGGAAACCAAAAAAATTACCAGCGCCTTTCCACTTACCAGTGTAGATACCTTTAACGTTTTCTACTGAAACATCTTCAACATCAGCACGGCCTTCAGCAACCGCCTTGTCACCTTTCGTGGTAAAACCAATAACTTTGCCTTCAGCATCACAATAAACTTTAATAATTCTATGTGTATTCAACTGAATTTTAGAGCCTAAGCCTTCAATATTAGCTTGGAAAGTAATTATCTCGCCTTCGCCTTCTTTTAAGCTTTGCATTAATTCATCACGATTCTTATCATTAACAACTTTAACAAAGATCAAATCGTGAATAGTAAATGAATCTTCATTTTCGCCAGTCATTGAGTCAGATTTTGGTACTAGATATCCCCTACCAAATATGCTTGGAATACTTGTCTCTGTTTTAACACTCATATTAGAAATTGAAAATACAATTAATAGTGCAATGAATGTATAAAAAAGTATGTTTAAAACGAGCTTAGTTATCTTCCAACCCTTTTTTTCTTCAGCTTTTGCTTCCATAAATACCTCAATTCCTACGATATTTGAAGAGAAATATCGCATTATATATTTTACTATACTTATAATACCATATTTTAATATTTAATGCCACATTTTCAATATTTTTTTTAATAAAATTAGGAAGAAAACCAATTTGGTTCTCTTCCTAATTAAAGTTTTCTTATAATTTTTTATTTAATTAGGCATTTCTAACATACTTAAATTGTAAGAAAGCTTCTAATTTTTGTTCAAATAATGAATTGAAACATTCAGCATCCCAACCTTCAATCCAAATATATACAGCTACTTGGCCGTAATAATAATCAGAATCAGCTGGATCAGAATATGCTGTACCAGCACCTTGAGCAAGGCCTACTACATCACTTACAATATCTTCACCTAATGCAGTATTAGCAACACCAAGTTTCTTAGTATTCATAGTTGATGCATATGATGTTGGAACAGCAAGTGTTTGCATCTCTTCTGTATTAATACCAGTCTTTGCCATGAAGTATGAAATAGCCCCTGTTGTAGCAGAATTTTCTTGTAAGCCAGTTGTATTATAAGTTGATCCTGAAGCAGGATTTTCGAAGTAGTTACGCATAGGTGCAGCACCAGCTCCGACAATCATCATTCTTGCGGCATTACCAACACTGTTACGAACAGAATCACCTTTTTCATATGTGTCATAAGCCACATCAGTGTTCCAGTATTGAGCAACTACGTTGCCATCTAAATCTTGATGAGTTAAATCACCATCTTTTAAATATGAATTAGTTGTTAATCTAACTGTTCCAGCTGCTCTTGAGCGGAAGTAAACATTAATAACAATATATTCACTTAATTCAGCAGGTGCATAACTTATTTGACTACCATCTTGAAGGAACTTAGCAAAACCGTTTGTATCATCTGTATCATCACTAGTAGCGATGTAAGAAACAGCATTTAATTCAGTTCCTGTAGGTGGCGTAAAAGATACTGCACCAGCATACCAAGGAGCATCAGGGTTAGCAGAAAGCTTAACTTCAATACCATCCTCAGGTTTAATAGTTGCTTCAAAGCTCCGTACTTCTACTTTTGTAGAAAGTGTGAACCAAGCGAATGTCGTAGTTCCAACAGCAACTAAAGCAAATATTACTGCTAAGATAGATACTGCGAATTTCTTTGTGAATTGTCCCATAATAGATCTCCTATTCTATTTGATTAATTTGTTTTTTAATTGTTAATTTTTTCCTAGATTATGCTTGTGGAACGAATTCAAATGCTAAATCAACTTTTAATGCACCAT
>CAYJAQ010000085.1:0-3798 GCA_964368275.1 uncultured Staphylococcaceae bacterium | reverse complement strand
GTTACTTCTTCAATATTCTTTTTGGTATTCTTTGTAATCATAATATTTTCCACCTTATATACTTATTATACCATTTTTTGACTATTTTTTAAAGTATACTAGTAACAAAAAAAGACCGCCGACTTTGTCGACAGCCTGAAGGTATATCAAATGATATACCTCAATTATTACTATTTATTAAAATCCATTGATAACATTCTTTGATAGTTGTTATAACGTTTTTGAGCTTCTTCTTTATTCTTCTTAAGAAGAACTTCGGCTTCAGTTGGATTAATTGTCTTTAATTGTGCATAACGAGTTTCACTCATTAGATATTCATCATATAAATCCCAATTAGGTTCTTTAGAATCAACAATTAACGGATTCTTTCCTTCAGCTGCCAATCTAGGATCATATCTTAATAATGTCCAATAGCCACATTCAACAGCAAGTTTTGCTTGTTCCTGTGATTTTGACATACCGCGTTTTAATCCATGATTAATACAAGGTGAATATGCAATGATTAGTGACGGACCATTATAACTTTCAGCTTCTTTCATAGCTTTTAGCAGTTGAAGTTGGCTAGCACCATGAGAAACATAAGCAACATATACATGACCATAACTCATAGCGATTGCTGCCAAGTCTTTCTTCTTACCATGTTTACCAGCAGCAGTGAATTTTGCAATTGAAGCTGTTGGACTTGATTTAGAAGATTGTCCACCCGTATTTGAGTAAACTTCTGTATCAAGAACCATAATGTTTACATCTTCATTATTAGCAATTACGTGGTCTAATCCACCGTAACCGATATCATATGCCCAACCATCGCCACCAAAGATCCATTGTGAACGTTTAACTAGATGATCTTTTAACTCTAAAATACGTTTTGCTGTAGGGCAATCTTTAGTTTCAAGAAGTGGAACTAATTCATTTCTAACTTCTGTAGAAGTTTGAACATCATCACGACCATTTAACCATTTTTCAAATAACTCTTTAACCTTTTCGTCACAAACGCCTTCAGTAAGTGCATTTTCCATTATTACTGCGATTTGATCACGAAGTGCAGAGTCAGCAGCTTTCATACCAAAACCAAATTCAGCATTGTCTTCAAATAATGAGTTAGCCCATGCAGGTCCAAATCCTTTACTATTAGTAGTATAAGGAGTAGTAGGGAAACTTCCACCATAAATTGAGGAACATCCTGTTGCATTAGCAATAACCATACGGTCACCGAATAATTGGGTTACAAGTTTTACATATGGAGTTTCTCCACATCCACCACATGCACCAGAGAATTCAAATAAAGGTTGTGCAAATTGGCTATTCTTTGGATTAGCAAATTTGTCAACTAAATCAGTCTTATATGTAACTTCATCAAAGAAATATTTAGCTGTATTAGCTTGTTTGCTAGCAATTGCTTCTTCAATTGGTACCATCTTAAGAGCTTTTCCTTTAGGAGAAGGACATTGATTAACGCAGACTTCACAGCCAGTACAATCAAGGGTAGAAATTTGTAATGAATATTGCAAACCTTCAAATCCTTTTCCAATAGGTTTTAATGTTAAAGTGCCTTTAGGGGCATTTTTCATTTCTTCTTCAGTAGCTAAGAATGGTCTTACAACTGAGTGAGGGCAAACAAATGCACATTGGTTACATTGAATACAGTTTTCAGGAACCCATTCAGGAACAAAGTTAGCAATACCTCGTTTTTCATAAGCAGCAGTGCCAGCAGGCATTGTACCATCTTCATAGCCTGTAAATGCAGAAACTGGAAGTGAATATCCATTGATTGCATTAACTTCATCAGCAATTGTCTTAACAAAGTGTGGACGATTTGCATCAACAGCAACTTTATTAACTTTTAATTTTGCCCATGCTGGATCAACAGTTATTTCAACTAGTCCTTCTGCACCTTTATCAATCGCTTGATAATTAAGTTGAACTACGGCTTCGCCTTTTCTACCATATGTCTTAGCAGCATACTTCTTCATTAATTCTTGTGCTCTTTCATATGGCATGATTTGTTCATTTAATTTAAAGAATGCAGATTGTAAAATAGTATTTGTTCTATTGCCTAAACCAATTTCACGTGCTAAATTAACAGCATCGATAATGTAGAATTTAGCATTCTTTTGAGCTAAACTCTTCTTAAATTGATTTGGTAAGTGTTTAACAATTTCATCTTTTGAATGAACAGTATTTAGTAAGAAAGTACCGCCAGCTTTTAAACAGCTTAACATATCATATTTTTCAACGTATGCTTCTAAACTGCAACTTACAAAGTCAGCTTTACTTACTAAGTATGGTGAAGTAATTGGATTAGGGCCAAAACGTAAATGAGAACGAGTTACACCACCAGATTTTTTCGAATCATATGCAAAATATGCTTGAGCATATAAATCAGTATTGTCACCAATAATCTTAATTGTATTCTTATTAGCACCAACTGTACCATCACTACCTAAACCATAGAAAACAAGTTCAGATGCAGTTTCATCCATTCTTACTTCTGGTCCTACAGGGATACTTAAGTTAGTAACATCATCGTTAATACCAACTGTAAAGTTGTCCCAACCCTTTTTAGCAAGATGTTTGAAAACAGCTAGCATTTGAGCAGGTGTAGTATCTTTACTAGATAGTCCATAACGACCACCGATGATATATGGAGCTTTAGGTTTTCCATATAATGCATTTTTAACATCTAGGTATAGAGGTTCACCATTAGATCCTGGTTCTTTTGTACGGTCTAGTACAGCAATTCTCTTAACACTTTGTGGTAAAACTTTAAATAAATATTCAGGCGAGAATGGGCGATATAGATGAACTGTAACACAGCCTACTTTTTGACCTTGATTATTTAAGTAATTCACAGCTTGTTTAATTGTTTCAGTAGCAGAACCCATTGCAATGATAACATCAGTTGCATCAGGAGCACCAGTGTAAACGAATGGTGCATAATTACGGCCTGTTACTTTTGATATTTCAGCCATATATTCAGCAACTACTGCTGGTACAGCATCATAATACTTATTTGATATTTCGCGAGTTTGGAAATAAACGTCATCGTTTTGAGCAGATCCTCTTGTTACAGGATGCTCGAATGATAATGCGCGTTCTCTAAATCGTTTTACTGCTTCACGGTCTAATAGTTGATCAAATACTTCGTAATCTAATACTTCAACTTTTTGAATTTCGTGAGAAGTTCTAAATCCATCAAAGAAATGCATAAATGGAACACTTGTTTTGATAGCTGCAAGATGAGCTACACCAGCTAGGTCCATAACTTCTTGAACACTTGATGTTGCTAACATTGCAAAACCAGTTTGACGGCAAGCCATAACGTCTTGATGATCACCAAAAATTGATAATGCTTGAGCAGCTAGTGATCTTGCTGAAACATGAATAACACCAGGTAATAATTCACCGGCAATTTTATACATATTAGGTACTTTTAATAATAAACCTTGGCTAGCAGTAAAAGTAGTTGTTAAAGCTCCAGTTTGAAGTGAGCCATGAACAGTACCAGCAGCACCAGCTTCTGATTGCATTTCAACGATTTTTACTGGCATACCAAATAGATTTTTCTTTCCTTGAGATGCCCATAATTCCGCATACTCAGCCATTGGTGATGATGGAGTAATTGGATAAATACCAGCAACTTCAGTGAAAGCATACGCTGCATGTGCTGCAGCTTGATTTCCATCCATTGATTGGAATACTTTTTTTGACATAATATTTCCTCCTAGTTATAACTTTCTGACTTATTATACCATAAAAGCTATTTTTTGGCTAATTATATATCTTATTAATTTATGC
>CAYJAQ010000084.1:0-3846 GCA_964368275.1 uncultured Staphylococcaceae bacterium | reverse complement strand
AAAAGTGGTGAGAAAATTGCGATTACTGGCTTTAATGGAATTGGTAAAAGTACCCTCCTTAAGACATTGATAGGCGAGCTTTCGCCAATGGAAGGACATTACAAATTTGTTGATGATGCGCTTATTGCTTATTATGAACAAGATTTAAATTGGGAGAATGATACGATTACGCCTATGCAATTAATCTCTAACATTTATCCTAAAATGACGGAACGCGACATACGCTCAGAACTTGCTAAGTGTGGCTTAACAGCGAACCTTTCCGTTCAGCCAATTAAAACCCTTAGTGGTGGAGAACAATCAAAATTAAAACTATGTGAGGTTATGTTAATAAAAGCTAATATTCTAATTTTGGATGAACCTACTAACCATATGGATGCTGTTTCGAAAGAATCGCTTTTAGATTGCTTGAAAAAGTATCAAGGAACGGTCATATTTGTTAGTCATGAACGCAGTTTTATTGAAAAACTGGCAACAAGAGTGATAAATATTGAGGATTTATTGACAGCGTAAATAAAAGTTATGCAAATAGTGATTAAAAATGACGGTTTGTGGTATAATAGATAAGATTAGAAATGAGGATAATATGAACCAAACAAATGAAACATTAAATTTTTCTGACTTAGTCGTCAAAGATAGTATTAAGCAAGCAATCGAAGAGATTGGTTACTTAGAAATGACGCCTATTCAAAAAGAAGCACTACCATATGTACTTAAAGGTATAGATGTTATTGCTCAGGCTCCCACTGGAACGGGAAAAACTTGCTGTTATGCCATACCTGCTATCAACTTAGTTGATGTTGAAAATACCGATATTCAAGTAATGATACTATGTCCTACCCGCGAACTTGCCATGCAAGTGACAACTGAAATTAAAAAAATTGCTAAATTTACAAAGGGATTGAAAGCTGTAACTGTTTATGGCGGTCAAGATATTGAACGTCAAATTATATCACTAAAGAAGAAGCCCCAAATCATTGTAGGAACACCTGGTAGAATAATGGACCATATGCGCCGACACACTTTAAAAATAAATAATATTAAAATGCTTGTATTAGATGAAGCAGATGAAATGCTGAATATGGGATTCCGGGAAGACCTTGATGTTATTTTAACGGATGTTACTCCAGATCGTCAAACTGTATTATTTAGTGCAACAATGCCTGATGGAATTAAGCGCATTACGACGGAATATCAAAAGAATGCTGTTCACGTAAAAACGACAATTAATAAAACATCATTGCCTAATATTAATCAATATTATGTCGAGCTATCTGAAGCTAATAAGACCGATTGTTTATCGAGAATGATTGATACTTACAATTTCAAACAAGCATTAGTTTTTTGTCGTACTAAGAAAAAGGTAGATGATCTAAGTTTTGCCCTAACTAGTAGAGGCTATCCAGTTGAATGCATTCATGGTGACATGAAACAATCTGGTCGGGAAAAAGTCATGGAAATGTTTAGAAATGGCATGGTTAGAGTATTGATTGCTACTGATGTAGCTGCTCGTGGTATTGATATTGATGGCATTGATGCTGTATTTAATTATGATATTACTGATGATGCTGAATACTATGTTCATCGTATTGGTCGTACTGCAAGAGCTGGTAGAACTGGCTGTGCTTATACTTTTGTGACCAAGCGCGAGCTTAATCGCATCAAAGAGATAGTAAAATATACTAATGTACCAATTGAAAAGATTGCCCCTCCAACATATGAGCAATCCGAGAATAATAAAGTAAAAAATATTCTAAACGAATTGATCGCCTCAATGGCTGATGTTGATTTAAAACCATATTTAAACCGCATTTATGAAGCTTTAGCAGAAGCAGGCTATCCATATGAACCTGAAGATATAGCAGCCGCTTTTCTAAAACAATTAATAGATACTGACTCACGTTTTAAAGATGCTGGTTTAGATTTATCTTCTACAAAAGGTAAAAGAAGTGCTACTCCTAGTGACTATAGCCGTATTTTTATTAATTTAGGTCGAAAAGATGAATTAAATAAAGCGGAACTTGTTGATTTAGCTTGTACTAATCGTTTGTTAGAGCGCAGTCAAGTAACCGGTATTGATATTCTAAACACCTATTCATTTTTTGAAATACCTTCGACAAAAGCACAATTTGTTCTAGAGGCTATTAATGGTACTTCATATAACGGACGTGTAATAGATGCAGAAGTATCTAAAACGGATAAACCTAGACCTGCTCGCCGTAGTGGTGATAGTGACCGTTCACGCCGTAGTGGTGATAGTGACCGTTCACGCCGTAGTGGTGATAGTGACCGTTCACGCCGTAGTGGTGATAGTGACCGTCCACGCCGTAGTGGTGATAGTGACCGTCCACGCCGTAGCGATAGTGACCGTCCACGCCGAGAAATTAAACCTACTGCGCCAAAAGAAGATAATGCTGTTGTAAGAGGAACTAAGGAAAAATTTAAGACTGAACACTCTCGAAAGAAAGTTACTATAGATGATTTTAATGAAACAGCTAGTAGACGAAAAGCAGCTAGTGAGGAACGTGAACAAGTTCCTTCATCTAGTGGTAGAAGAAGCAGTGCTAGAAGCGGTTTAGATAAGAGTAGAAGTGAATACACTGGTCGTCGCAATAGTGATAAGTCAACTAGAAAAACGGTTGAAGGTACACCAAAAACCCGTTCTCGTTCACCAAAAGCTGAAATTAACGATAAAGCTGTGAAAAAGAGTGCAACAAGAGTTGAGAGTACAACTCCCCCAAAAGCCAAGAAGAAAGCATTAGAGATTAAGTGGTAATATATTTATTGTGAGGATAATTTATGATACATATGATGATTGGTATTCCCGGTTCTGGTAAATCTACATTTGCCAAACTATTAGCAAAGAAGAATGGTTATGCGATTATTTCTACTGATTCAGTTAGATTATTAAACCCTTTTTGGGAAGAACCTTTAATTTGGCCAGAAGTTTATCGTCGGTGTGCAGAGGCTATTGCTAACTGTGAAGATGCAATTTTTGATGCCACCAATGTAACACCAAAAGTACGCAAACGCTTTGTAGATGAAGTACAAAAACATGGTGTGAAAGTCGAAATGATAGCTTACTATTTTGACACACCATGGGAAGTTTGTTATGAACGAGTAGTTAAACGCAATCAAGAACCCAATGTTCATCATATTCCTGCTGATATTGTGCAAGGCTATGGTGAGCGCATCATTTTTCCAACCTTTGAAGAAGGATTTTCAACAATCTATCGAATAGTAGATAGTGAAATTGTGGAGGAAAAAAATAATGTTTAAAGTGATTAATCTATTTGAACACTCAGAGAATTGGTTTGAACTATTTAAAAATGATTGGGCGCTTGTCACTGCTGGTACTCTTGATAATCATAACTCAATGACGATTGGTTGGGGAACCGTAGGTATTCTTTGGCGCAAAAAGATTGCAATGATCTTTGTGCGTGACTCACGCTATACGTATCAGTTTACTGAGAATAATGGCTATTACACAATTTCTTTCTATGATAAGAAGTATAAAGATGCTTTGTCAATCTATGGGACTAAAAGTGGCCGTGACATGGATAAAGATGCTGCATGTAATTTTCATCCAGTAGAATTATCAGAGGGAATAAGTTATCAAGAAGCAAGATTAGTCATTGTTTGCAAGGTAATTTATAAAGATGTTTTAAGACCAGAATTATTTTTGGATAGTAGTATAAATGACTGCTATCAGACTAATTCATATCATAAAATGTATATTGGTGAGATTATTTCGGTGTATGAAAATGTCTAAAAAGGGAACAAGTGTTCCCTTTTTTTGCGTGTGACGGGCATGGTGTTATTCTAGTTAGAGTAGTCTAGTCACGG
>CAYJAQ010000083.1:0-3897 GCA_964368275.1 uncultured Staphylococcaceae bacterium | reverse complement strand
CAACTATTTGATGTAATATTATCATATGGAGGTATATTTTATGAGTACAATTATTGTTAAAGATAAAGAAATTACAATAAAATGGTTAAATGAATCAGTTATTATGCTCAAGCACTTTGTGATAGTCCAGATAATGGAGAATATGATTCGTATTGGATAAAGGGGATTAAATATTCAATTACAAGAATTGAAAATTATCAAGGCCTACATAGAGTATTTGAAAATGAGGTTTTTAACTTTATTCAAGATACAGAAGAGTATAATGAAGTAAAGAATAAGTACTTAAATGCTTATAATGATAATCCTAAAGTTTACAGAAAGAACTAGAAAAATATATACTTTTATTATGATTGATAAAATTATCATATTGGTGCATCATTTAAAGATGCAAAGGCAAGTAGATTTGTTTTTGAAGAAGATCTTTTAAAGGAATTAATGAATTATATAGTTATTTTAGGGCATACTATAAATAATCTGCTAACTCCAACTACAATAGGGGCATTTGCTGATAAATAATATTATAATTACTTATTAACTTGATAATATAATGATAGTATGATAAAATTATTGACGTACTAAGGGGATAGTATATAAGCAATACAACACCCTTTTTGGGTGTTTTACTCTAACTATTTTTATTAGTTTTACTATGCCAAGTACATGCAATTAATATTAGAGGAGGAGAATTATATGAACAAGAAGTTTAGTGAATTATTAGCAAATTATCAAATGACGATAACTGGCAATAATGCATATGGTATTATTAATGGTTTTGAGACAAATGTATCAGTAAATCCTATAGATAATGTTACCCCTTTTACACTTCATTTTTCGTTTTATATAACCGATGAAGGAAGACAAAATGTTGATAGGGAATTGCGAAATGCAAAGATAAAGTTTCTTAAATACAAGTTTACTATGTATGGTTTAATAATCGGTATGAATGATATGACAAGTGGAGCATTAATAAAGAGATTGCCCGAAGTTATTGATCAAGTATGCTCAATCTTAAATCAAAACGATGCAAGGGGAAGCGAGTATTGCCCAGTCTGTGGGGAACCACTTGATATGGCAACTGCTGAAAAACGTAAAATCGATGGCTTAATGATTACTCTTGATCAAGAGTGTATTGCTAATATTAATGCAGTAATAAAAGAAGAAAATAAGGATTTCGCAAATGCACCAAATAATTACTTAAAGGGTTTCTTGGGAGCGTTAGTTGGTGGACTAGCTGGTGCTGGTGTAGCAATTATATTATATCTGATTGGTTTTATTTCCTCACTTTCTGCTTTTGCCGCTGTTATTCTGGGTGCTTATTTGTATCAAAAGTTTAATGGTAAACCAAATAAAGGAATGATTGTTATAGTAACGCTTACTACAGTTGTATTCATGATTCTTTCGGTGTTTGTTGTTTATATCATCGAAGCAGGTCAAGTAATGCGTGATCTAAATATTCCGATTAGTGGAGCTGAAGCATTTTTTGAATGTATGAAAGATAGCGAGTTTGTTGGCTATTTTATTGGTGATCTTGCATTGACACTGCTATTTACAGCTATTGGGATAGTTTATCAAATAGTTGCAATGTTTAAACAGGTAAAAAGAAAGAATTCAATCTAAATATAAATAGGTGGTAATGCCATCTATTTTCTTATTGGTTGTGTAAAACACTATTTAGTGGTAAAATAACAAGAAATAGAAACTAAGATAGAATAGGAGTAATAAATGAAATATATTGAAAGATTTAAATTGCCATCATTTGATCAAGAGGCCCTTTATTTATATCCTACTAAATACCCTTTTGGTTTATTTCCCCAAAGAGATCTTAGCGAAATTAATTTTGCTAATATTACTATTTTTTATGGTGGTAATGGCAGCGGAAAATCGACTCTTTTAAATATAATTAATAGTAAATTGGGTTTTGAACGTAAATCAGAATTTTACGCTGATGAGACTTTCCATGAATATGTCAGAAAATGCAAATGCGAACTAGCCCAAGATGATTATGGAAGAATCCAAGTGATTCCATCAAATTCAAAAATAATAGCTAGTGAAGATATCATAAACTTTATTTTAAAAGTAAGAAATAAGAATAAAAAGACAGAAGAGCGCCAAAAAGAGTTAGCAGCCGAATATGATAAGTCTAAATATACGCCCTATCAGTTTAATGGGATGGAAGATTATGATCGATTAGTAAAAAAGGTTGAGGCTCAAAGGAAAACGAAAACTTCATTTATTAATTCCCAAACCCAACTATTAAGACAATTTTCAAATGGCGAAAGCGTATTACGTTATTTTGATGTTGAACTACAAAATGATGGCTTATATTTATTAGATGAGCCAGAGAATTGTTTATCACCAAAACTTCAAATAGAATTATTAAAGTTAATCATGGAATGTGCAAGATACTGTGATTGCCAGTTTGTAATAGCGACGCATTCACCATTTCTTTTATCAATACCAGGTGCAAAAATATACAACCTAGATTTAGAAAGAGTGACAGTTTGCGAATGGAATGAACTAGAAAATGTTCGGTTGTATTATGAATTCTTTATGAGTCATAAAGATGAATTTTAGTATAAATATCAAAATGTGTTAAATTATATTGAGTGTTAATACTTTGTAGATTAGTTGTTTACTACTACAAAATATGGTATAATAAATGGGAAAATCAAAGGAGGAAAACCTATGAATAAATATGTTGACTTAAGTTTTACCTTTTTCAAGATAGGTTTATTCACTTTTGGTGGTGGCTTAGCAATGTTGCCTTTTATGGAAAAAGAAATGGTTGAAAAGCGAAATTGGATTACCAATGAGGAAATGACTGATATTATTGCCATAGCTGAGTCAACACCAGGAGCAATTGCTGTTAATGCCTCAACTTTTATTGGGTACAAAGTAGGCAAATTTTGGGGAGCGTTACTATCAACGATTTCATTAGTGATTCCGTCACTTGTTATCATCGTCATTATTTCTCTCTTTATTGAACAATTTCTAGCCTTGAAGTATGTCCAATATGCTTTCATGGGTATTCGTTGTGCAGTTGCATTATTAATACTAAAAGCAGCAATCTCTATTTATAAAAAATTAGCTAAAACATATTTAACTTATATACTCATGGCAATTGCAATTGTGGTTACGCTCTTTATTCCTAGTATATCTTCAATTTATGTCATTATTTTTGGCGGTATTGTTGGCTTAATTGAACAACTAATCCGAAGAAAGAAGGACGGCGATAAGGAGGATACTAACCATGCTTAAGTTGTTAGTTATTTTCTGGACGTTTTTCAAAATTGGTTTATTCACAATTGGCGGTGGATATGCGATGATTCCGATGATAGAAAGCGATATAATTAGTAAAGGTTGGCTAACAGAACAGCAACTTGTCAACTTTATGGCAATCAGCGAGTCTACTCCAGGACCTTTTGCGATTAACATTGCAACCTTTATTGGGGTATCGCAAGCTGGTATAGTGGGTGCCATTGTTGCAACATTTGGCGTGGTTGCTCCGTCATTTATTATTATTCTCATTGTTTTTAAAATGTATCAAAAGTTCATTAGCAATAAACATGTTCAGTCAACTATGTTCGGTATAAAGTCAGTCGTAATAGGATTAATTCTATCAGTTGCTGGAACCTTGATTTTTAATGAGTTATTTGCATTTACGGGTGATGCTAATCTAGCCAATCTCACGATTGCTTGGCGTTCACTTATTATAATGGCTATAATAGGTGCTATTATGGTAATTTTCAAGAAAAAGATACACCCCATTTTATTGATTGCCATTTCGGCCGTCTTGGGTATTATTTTTTACAGCTTTTAAAGTTTAGGTAAATTACTGCCTAAACTTTTTTCCTTTAGCAAATAATTTGCTAAAAGTGATAAAAATTGGTATAATAT
>CAYJAQ010000082.1:0-4084 GCA_964368275.1 uncultured Staphylococcaceae bacterium | reverse complement strand
TAATATATATATAGTTTGTAATACTAGGAGCTATTATGAAAAGTTTTAAAGAGAGTTTACAACTAGTTCCTAAACAGCCTGGTTGTTATCAAATGAAAAATGCAGCTGGTGATATAATTTATGTGGGAAAGGCGAAAGTACTTCAAAACCGCTTAAAGAGTTATTTCACTGGGTCACATGACTCCAAGACGACTAGGATGGTTAGTGAAGTAGATCATTTTGAATATATAGTTACTTCTAGTGAATTGGAGGCTTTTTTATTAGAGTTAAACTTTATTAAAGAACATCGCCCTAAATATAACATTCTCTTAATGGATGATAAAAGTTATCCATATATTTGTTTGACAAGTGAGGAACATCCGCGACTGATTATGACACGTGATGTTGCTAAAATAAAACGTAAAGGGAAGGCAAAATTATTCGGACCTTATCCCAATGCAAAAGCTTGTCGCGATACTGTTGAAATCCTAAATAAAGTTTTTCCTCTTCGCAAGTGCCAGCATATCCCTAAGAAAGAATGCCTTTATTATTCAATGCATCAATGCTTAGCTCCATGTATTAATCAGATTAATCCCCAAGATTATGATGATATTCGCAATAATTTAGTACGTTTTTTAAATGGATATGATACAGAATTTCTTAATATGTTAAAAAGCAAAATGCTAGAAGCTTCAGAGAATCTAGAATTTGAGCGAGCACTTGAGTATCGTGATATGATAACAAGTATTGAAACACTTCAAGAAGACCAAAAGATGACTTTTCATGATGGTATCAACCGTGATATATTTGGTTATTTTATTAAAGATGACATTATCGCTATTCAAGTTTTCCATATGCGTAGTGGTAAGATAATTACAAGAACTGGTAATACCTTCGATATTACGGGATCAGTTGATGAAATGTTGCTAACATATATATATCAGTTTTATAACTTGCCTAGTTCTATCAAACCCCAGGAGATACTGATACCATATATTGAATCAGCTACTTTGCTAAGGGAACTTTTAGGCATAAAGGTAACTATTCCAGTTAAGGGATTAAAAAAGCAATTAGTCGATTTAGTATGCGAAAATGCTAAGGTAAATCTTGAAATTCTACAAAAAGAACGGTTAATTAGAATTAGTAAAACGACATCGACGCTTGAAGAACTAGCCAAAATATTAACCATTGATTATCCAAGAGTAATTGAATTATTTGATAATTCTAACATTCAAGGTGTTAGTTCAGTCAGTGCAATGGTTGTCTATGTAGATGGAGTAGCTTCACCTAAAGATTATCGGAAATACAAGATAAAGACGGTTGAAGGTGCTGATGATTACCATACTATGCAAGAAGTCTTAACTCGGCGTTATGCCCGTTTATTAAGAGAAAATCTCAAAATGCCTAATTTAATAATTGTTGATGGTGGGCGTCCTCAAGTTCAAGCAGCGAAAATTATCCTTGATCAACTACAGATAACTAATATCACAATTATGGGTTTAGCAAAAGATAATAAGCATCGTACAAGAGCCATTGTCAAACAAGATGGTACTGAAATTGCAATTGATAAACATTCTAACTTATATCTCCTTTTAGAAGCAATGCAAGACGAAGTGCATCGGTTTGCAATTACATTCTTCCGAAAAGTTCATTCAGAAAGTGCCTTAGCCTCTCGCCTTGACGAGATACCAGGGATTGGTAAAGCGCGGAAAAAGAAATTATTAGCTAGCTTTGATTCAATTGAAGAAATTAAAACCAGCAGTATTGAAAAATTAAAATCTTTAGGCTTCCCAGAAAGTGTAGCAAAAGAATTATTAAATAAACTAAAATAAAAAGTAGCATCCCCCCCTTTTTATGCATAGTATAAAATGACAAATGGGGGATAAAATGCAATCAAAAAGATTTTTGACAAACCGTGAAAGAGAGATCTTTAATCTATTAGTCCAAAACTATGATACAGATCGCATCGCGGATAAATTGCACATTAGTAGTAAAACAGTGCGAAACCATATATCTAATGTTATCCAAAAATTAGGTGTAAAAGGACGCAGCCAAGCAATTTTAGAGTTGATAAAAATGTGCGAAATAAATTTAAAATAGATAGGAATGATGACAATGCGCCAAGTTTGTGGTCGAATACGGCGTATCTATCCGAAGGAACGATTATTTGAGATATTGCTAAGAGGGAAAATTGAGTTTTTCTATCTTACACGTTCACAAATGAAAAAGTTTAGTCCTTATTTACAAGAGGGATTATTTGTTCACTTTAAGTGTAAAGCTGATAAAACTAAACGTGGCCCCGTAATGGCACAAGAGGTTTTGACTTTCGTAAAGTTGATAGATATTAGCCACCGAAACAGAACGGTATATTTTGATATTGACACTATTAAACGCGGTGTCCAAAAAGTGCTAAACCGCCCAGGTTATCGCATGTTTTTAGACATGGAGTTTACAATGCCACCATATGATTATAACAACAAACAAGGCTTTGTCACCGAAATCATTCAATATGGTATTCTAATTGAAGATGAAAACGGACAAGTTATTGAACGCTTAGATTCGCTAGTAAAGCCTAAATATGAATTAGGATTGAATGCACGCACTTTTAATTTCCTAGGTTTAAATCGAGATGATTTTGAAAGAGCAGTAACATATAAAGTGTTCTATAGAAGACTAAAATATATAATTAATAAATATCATCCAATTATCTATGTATGGGGTAAAAATGATATGATTATAATCAATCAATCATATGAATTAAATAAGGTTACTCCCCTTACAGAAAGAAAAGACTTTGTCAATTTAATGCAATTATTAAAAAACTATTTTGGGCTCAAAACAGACATTGGTCTATTTAATGTACTTAGTTATTTTGATGAAGAAATTGGTTTTAAACAAGACCATGATGCTATGGCAGATGCTGAAGTAACAAGTATTGTATTTGGTACTTTCAAGAAGATGGTTAATGATACATTTGCATCAATGAAGAATATCGTAGAATAGAGGTAAAAATGGAATTAGATTATGAATTATTAGAGAAGATTTTTAATATTGCTAGTCCTACTGGATATACTAGTAATATTATTAATTTCATTAAAGAATATTGTGAAAATTTAGGTTATGCAACTAGTACTAATAAAAAGGGCAATTTGATTATTTCAGTTAAAGGCAATTCACCATATACGTTAGGGCTAAGTGCTCATGTTGATACACTTGGTTTAATGGTAAGATCAATCATGGGAAATGGTAATTTAAAATTTACTAGAGTTGGCGGAATGATTCTACCTACTGTAGATGGTGAGTATTGTACAATTTATACAAGGGATAATCGAAAATATACCGGAACAGTTCTATCTGATTCACCAAGCGTTCATGTTTATAAAGATAGTCAATCCAAAGAGCGTACGGAGGATACAATGCACATTCGCTTAGACGAGGTTGTTCATTCTAAAGATGATACTCTAAAGTTAGGTATTAATAATGGTGATTTCATTGCGATTGATCCCAAGTTTCAAGTTACACCAAGTGGATATATTAAAACCCGTTTCCTAGATGATAAAGCAAGTGTCTTTATTTTAATGATGCTTTTAAAGCAACTAAAGGTCGAGAAAATAGTACCACGGTATAACCTTGAAATTATTATTACAACATATGAAGAAGTAGGCCATGGCTGTGCTAATATTCCACACTTAGATGAAATGATTGCTGTTGACATGGGATGTATTGGACTAGACTTGGCATGTACCGAAGAATGTGTTTCAATTTGTGCTAAAGATAGCAGCGGTCCATATGATTATTGCATGACTACCGAATTAATTAATCTTGCTAAAGCGAATAATATTAACTATGCAATTGATGTTTACCCATTTTATTCATCAGACGCCTCTGCTGCTCTAAGAGCAGGCAATGACATTAGATGTGCATTAATCGGATCAGGTATTCATGCTTCACATGGCATGGAAAGAACGCATATAAACGGTATTAACGAAACATTAAAACTTTTAATTCTATATATTCAAGCAAAAAAGTAATACCTTTCGGTATTACTTTTAGGTAAGTCAAGAATTCTACTGAAAAGTGGACCTGTCAAAAATTCTACTGATAA
>CAYJAQ010000081.1:0-4140 GCA_964368275.1 uncultured Staphylococcaceae bacterium | reverse complement strand
GAGGTGTAGTATGAAAATATCAAAAACATTATTTAAAAATTTAACTAGATGTAAAAATTTTGCTTCATTATACGATATGTACACTTTTAGAAATATGCATCATATCAAGAGTATTGATGGTGTTGATATTAATAAATCGCTGGGTGTACTTGAGAAGCTTAGTGAAGGTATTTTTGAAGAGGAAGATGACAAAGCTATGGAGATTTTCCGCCATATGTTTGACGATGAAACGGGGGAAGATTTAACTATTTTATCTAATGCCCAGATGGAAGCATATGCTGATTACTTTAAAGAGATTGAGATCATAGCTGGTAAAATGATTGAAAAGAAGTTTCCCGGTAAAAATATTTATAGTGAAGACACTAAGACTCAAAAATTATTTAGTTTTTGCAATGAAAAACATAATTACTATTGTTATCTAGATATATATAATGAATCCGATGATGGTAAAATTAGAATCTTTGAGGTTAAGGCAACTACTACTAATAAGTTTTATAAATTAGGAAAAGATTTAAAAATTGAATCTGAGTTTGTAAGAATCCCTAAATCTCAGGCATATGATTCGATATTTGTAAAATGTAACGATGGCATTATGCGTTTAAAAGAAGAATTGTCGGAAGATCCATCAACGCCTGATTTGCCATATATATCTTATATGCAACATCGTGAGAAACTTTTTAAGCGTTACTCAAGTGATGGTTGTGGGAAGTATGTATATGATATTGCGGTAGAACGATATATTATTGAGAATAGTTTAATACAGAGTAACTTAGCCGAACTTATCCCTAATATTGAATACTATTTGGTAGTTCTAAATGGTGATTATGTATATGACGGAAAAATAGAAGATGGTAAATGCGTTTATGAAACTGATAAAAACGGAAATGAGGTTATGGCATTTATTGATTTAACAACTATAACTAAAGAATGGCAAGCAACCATTGATGACCAAAGAAAGTTTATTGAGAATATGATTGAGGAGCGAACAATTGGTCATATATGTACCAGCGAATGTTGTGAACTCAAAAAATCAACCCAGTGTAAGTTTAAACTCGTGTGTTATCGCGATGTAACTTGTGATGGTTCCATTTTGGAATACTTAAAAAAACAGTATGCATTTACAGGCCCAAGCGCTGATAGAGGCCTTACAATCTATGATTTAATTAATAATGGTTATAATAAAATTGATTCAATTCCTCGTGATTATTTAGACAAACCCGCTAATTTAATTCAATATGATTGTTATACAGACAATAAAACATTTATTGATAAAGATAAGATTCAATTAGCTTTAGATTCTTTACAATATCCTTTATACCATTTAGATTTTGAAACATTTGCTTCTCCTCTTCCTCGTTATCATGATGAAGTGCCATACATGCAGTCTGTATTCCAATTTTCTTTGCATATTGAAAAAGAGAAGTATATGTGTGATAAAGAAAAAGACCATTACGAATATTTAGCTCCTGATCATGAAGACCATCGCCGTGATTTATGTGAAGCAATGATAAAGTATATTGATTTATCAAAGGGTGGAATGGTAATCGTATATAATGAAAACTTTGAGCGAACTAGATTAAAAGAGTTAGCGATGATATATCCTGATTTAGCTGAACCTTTGTTGAAAATTAGAGATGCTATTTTTGATTTAATGTTTGTATTGACAGGTAGTAAAAAACTCTTTTTACCATTACTAGGTGATAATTTTAGTAATAAAAAAGAAAAAGAGAAAGCAGCTTCGATGATTAATTACTATCATAATAATTTGCATGGTTCTTACTCTATAAAAAAAGTGTTGCCAATTTTTTCAAATTTAAATTATCAACAATTAAATGATGTTCATAATGGTACTGAGGCTGTCCTTGTTTATGGATCTTTCCCGACATATACAGAAGAAGAGTATGAATCAAAATATTTGGCTTTGCGTAAATACTGTCAACAAGATACTTGGGCTATGGTGGAAATATTATGGGGATTGTGGAAAATAAAATAAAAACAAGACCAAGCGGTCTTGTTTATTTTTTATTCTATTTTAGCAAAAAGGTCATAAGTTGAATAACCGGTTATCACAACATCATAGTATTCACCAAGTTCTAACAGCTCATCCTTTACATATATATAGCCATCTACATCTTCTGGTGATTGCATATATGAGCGTGTTGCATATGCTTCCTTTTGATAATCATATTTATCCACAATAACTTTTAACTTTTTGCCTATTAGCGAAGAATGAAAACCTTCGACGATTTGTTGTTGTATTTCCATTAATTCTTGATAACGCTTATCCATAATAACCTGTGGTATTTTATTAGGATATGTATGGCTTGGGGTATCTTCTTCATCAGAATAAGTAAAAATACCCATATGTTCAAAGCTTATCTTTTTAACAAAAGCTTTTAATTCCTGATAGTCATCATCATTTTCACCAGGGAAACCAACTATTAGCGTTGTTCTAATAATAGCATCTGGAATAGCTAAACGAATCTCATTAATTACACTCTCAATATCTTCTTTTGTACCACGCCGATTCATTGCTTTTAATATTGTGTTTGAAGCGTGCTGAATTGGAATATCAAAGTATTTTGCGATGACATTATACTTTTTCATAACATCTATCAAATGAGTTGTGATTTCATCTGGGTAAAGGTATAATACTCTAATCATACTAAATTTATCTAAAAGAGCTAATCGTTCCAATAACATTGACAAACTAGTATTTTCAAAATCAGTTCCATATCGGGTAGTATCTTGGGCAATCAAGGTAACTTCTTTTATACCTTGATTAGCTAAAAAGTTTGCCTCTTCAATAATACTATCTAAAGGTCTACTTCTAAATGAACCTCTAATTAGGGGAATGCTACAATAGCTACAGCGATTATTACAACCATCAGCTATTCTTAAATAAGCACTATGAGGGTATGTACTAATTACTCGATTAGTATAACACATATGATGATGTTCATTAGAAGTGGTTATTTCTTCGAAAATTGTGTCAATTTTAGCATAATCACGAATTGGTATATAATAATCAACTTCGGGTATTTCGACTTTAAGTTCGTCTAAATAACGTTCAACTAAGCAACCCATTGCTATAATTGTTTTGCCTTTTTCTTTATAATCAACTAATTCAAGAATTGTGTTAATAGCTTCTTGTTTAGCACTTTCAATAAAACCACAGGTATTAACGACTAAAATGTCGGCCTCATTTATTTTATTTACAATTTCTAAATGGTATTTTTTAGCAACGCCTAAAAACAATTCACTATCAATTAAGTTTTTGGCACAGCCAAGTGATATTAGTCCTAGTTTCATATTGGCCTCCTATGCATAGATATTATATCATAAAAGTCAAAAAATATCTTGCAAAAGGCAAAGGGTTGTTTTAGAACATTCTTTTTGACTAATTGGGTTAATTAGTGTATAATATATATGAAGAAATGAAAGGAAGTATATATATGTCAAAACCGGTATTAGTTGAAACTTCAGCACGTCATATTCACGTTACTGAAGAAGTATTAAAATTATTATTTGGGGAGAATGCTACCCTTACTCCTAAAAAGAATTTATCACAACCAGGTCAATATGCTTGTGTTGAGAAAGTTGAAGTAGTAGGACCTAAGAAATCAATTGCTGGGGTTTCTATTTTAGGACCTACTAGAAAAGCTACACAAGTAGAACTTAGTGCCACTGATGCCAGAAGCATTGGTTTGCCAATTGTAGTTAAAGAATCAGGCGATTTAGTGGGAACACCAGGTTGCAAATTAGTTGGACCATGTGGCGAAGTAGAATTAAGTGAAGGTGTTATTGTCGCAAAACGACACATTCATGCTACTAAAAAGGATGCAGAAGAACTAGGTGTTAAAGACAATGATGTTGTATCTGTGAAGGTTAATTCATGTGGTCGTTCTTTAGTATTTGGTGATGTAGTTGTTAGAGTAAGTGATTCATATGCATATGCAATGCATATTGATACTGATGAATCTAATGCGGCTATGGTTGGACCAGAAACATATGGAGAAGTAATTAAATAATTTAGAATTGCAAAAATAAGACGAAACTCTTTAAAAGAGTTTTTTCTTTTTGAAGTAATTGTTTGATAGCTATTTTCACAATAACATTTTATAGTATAATATCTTGTGA
>CAYJAQ010000080.1:0-4343 GCA_964368275.1 uncultured Staphylococcaceae bacterium | reverse complement strand
CTTTTTTATTGCACTTTTATATGTATTAAAATACTTGCTTTTTCTGCAGATTTGTATTATAATGAATAAGTCTAATTGCCGGTGTGGTGAAATGGTAGACGCGCTGGACTCAAAATCCAGTGTCCGATGAGGACGTGTCGGTTCGAGTCCGACCACCGGCACCATTTGATTACTAGTTAAAACACTGTTTTAACTTTTTTATTATAGGAGGACTATTATGTCTATAAAAGATAAATTTTTAAAGTATGTTTCTTTCGACACACAGTCTGATGAAAATTCTGAAACCAGCCCTAGTACTATGAAGCAAAAGCTACTGGGTGAGGAACTAGTTCGTGAATTTAAAGCATTAAATATTGCTAATGCTTACATGGATGAATTTAGTTATGTCTATGCCAAAATAGCAGGAAACATGCCAGGCAATAAATGTATTGGTTTAATTGCCCATCTTGATACTGCGATGGAAATGTCAGGTGCAGATATTAAACCCCAAGTTATTAGCAATTATGATGGTTGCGATATTTCTCTGGGAAATGGAACTATTCTTTCTCCCAAAGACTTTCCCAATCTTTTAAACGCAATTGGCCATGAACTGATTACTACTGATGGCACAACGCTATTAGGGGCTGATGATAAGGCGGGAATTGCCATTATTATGGAATTATTAACAAGACTATTAGGCGGTGATTATTGCTATCCTGACCTAATGATTTGTTTTACACCAGATGAGGAAATTGGCCGTGGTACTGATCACTTTAACTATGATTACTTTAAAGTAGATTTTGCTTATACTTTGGATGGTTCATATGTTAATATGATTAATTATGAAAACTTCAACGCCGCATCCGCTCACCTGGTATTTAACGGCCGTAGCATTCATCCCGGAACTGCTAAGGGACAAATGATTAATAGCATGCTTGTCGCAGTTGACTTTCAAAATTGCCTGCCTGCTTTTGAAAACCCTGCATATACTGAAAAATATGAAGGTTTTAATCATCCTACTAGTATTACTGGCGAAGTTCAACAAACGAAAATGACTTATATAATTCGCAATCACAATAAAGAACTTTTTGAAAAGCAAAAACGAACATTTAGAAATACTGCAAGCTTTCTAAATCAAAAATATGGTGAAAATACCGTTGAATTAACCATTAAAGACTCATATCTAAATATGAACGAACTTGTTTTAGCAAAACCAGAAGTTCTTGATTACCCCGTAAAAGCCCTAAATGCCCATCAACTACAACCTACCTTTGTACCAATTAGAGGCGGCACTGATGGCGCTCGTTTAAGTTATGGTGGCATTATTTGTCCAAATTTAGGAACCGGTTCATTTAACCATCATGGTGCCCTTGAATACGCTGATATTTATGAAATGAATAAGATGGTAGAAGTACTAATTACTATGCTATCTATGATTAAATAAAATCAGCTTTCCTGATTAACAATCTATAAATTAAAAAAGCAATCAACCGATTGCTTTTTTAATTACGCTTCTTCTAATGAATACACCCAATCATATTCCGAAATAGATGATACAATTTCGCTGTAATCATATTTTTTGGAAACGGTAAAATAGATGTACACCTCTTTTAAATGCATACCATTCTTATTGAACTTATTGTGAAAGAAGGTTTTCTTAATTATTGCTCCTTGTTCTGCAAAAGCATCGTAGAGTTCGTGTTCACGGGTTTCCTCAAATACCACAAAAATACGATGAACCTTAAACTTCTCAGCAGCACGCCGTCCTAAGAACCGCATTATTACTAATAAGGGAATAAACATAATGGTCGTGCAACCAGCAATAATGTAATTGCTGCGGCCACCGATTCCAATTAATAAGCCCAAACCAGCAGCGACCCATAACATTGCAGCCGTGGTAATACCTTTTATTGAACCTTTACTATAAAGAATAGTGCCAGCACCTAAGAAACCAATGCCACTAACAACTTGGGCAATAATTCTTGTCAAATCAGCTGATAATATTCCCTTTAAATTGGGATTATCACCAATTGCTTCAATAATCATATTAATGGTATTAATCTGTAAAAGAGCAATAAGACAAGCTCCCATTGATACAATCATAAAAGTAACAAAACCAGCAGGTTTCCCCTTTACTTCCCGCTCAAAACCAAATACTGCACCAGCAAGTGTCGCAGCGAGAACTCGTAATAATTGTTCTCCAATACTGACATCAAAGAAAGTAGCATCTTGGGCAATTTCTAAAAAATTTCCTAACATATTTTTCCTTTCCGTTATCTAACAATATCTAGGATAATATCGTTCACTATAACTTCTTGTTTTTTGTATTTATATGCTTGCATAACCATTTCACTTGCTATATCAGTATTTTTGCCATTACTATGAATAGTTGCGATTATATCACCTGACTTAACCATGTCACCGACTTTTTTGTTTAGCATGACACCAACAGCATGATCAACAGCTTCATCTTTAGTCATTCGACCCGCACCCAGAAGCATAGCAGCTTCACCAATTTCAAGAGCATCGATGTGACTAACATATTGAACTTCTTTACCTGTATAAACAACTTGTTTAGTAAATTTTGCTTTAGCGAAAATTTGGTAGTCATCAATCACCCGACTATCGCCAGCTTGCATCTCAATCATTGAACGCAATTTATCAAGAGCTTTACCATTCTCAATAACTTGATTAACCATTTTGTAAGCTTCTTCAGTGGAAGTTGCAGCTTTAGAAACTAATAATACTTCAGCCGAAAGAGCACGACATAATCTATCAAAGTCTTTTGGGCCTTTACCTTTTAAAGTTTCAATGGCTTCGATTACTTCTAATGCGTTACCAACAGCTAGCCCAAGGGGTTGTTCCATATCAGTAAGAGTGGCAACAGTATCACGGCCAGCATTTTTACCTATTTTTACCATTGCTTGAGCAAGTTTTTTAGCATCATCAATATTTTTCATAAAAGCGCCACTACCAACTTTTACATCCAAAATAATATGATCAGCACCACTAGCAAGCTTTTTCGACATAACCGATGATGCAATTAACCCGGTTGATTCCACGGTCGCCGTTACATCACGGAGAGCATATAGTTTTTTATCAGCTGGGGTAATATTCGCACTCTGGCCAATAATAGCAAGACCAATTTTGTTGACTTGCTCAAAAAAGGCTTCGGGTGAAATCTCAATCTTAAAACCTGGAATTGACTCTAGTTTATCTAACGTACCGCCTGTGTGACCAAGTCCCCGACCACTCATTTTAGCAAGTTTAATACCAAGGGCAGCACAGATTGGCGCAACAACTAAACTAGTTTTATCACCAACGCCACCTGTTGAATGCTTATCAACTTTAATACCTTTGATTGGTGAAAGATCAATTTGTTCACCACTATGTAGCATAGACATCGTTAATGCTGTCATTTCTTTGTCATTAAGTCCTTGATAATATATAGCCATTAATAAAGCAGAAACTTGATAGTCCGGAATGCTCCCTTCTACGTAGCCCTTAATAATAAAAGCTATTTCTTCATCAGTTAACACTTCGCTATCGCGCTTCTTCATTATTAAATCTACCATTCTGATCATATAATCACCTCTAAGTAACATTATTGTACCACAAAACTTATGAAAACGCAAACATTTTAGATTTTAATGCAAATTTCTTTGTCAATGAACAAACAAAAAAGTAAATAAAATGTAATAATAATCACAATATGCTATAATAAACAAGAAATCAAGAAGTGAGGCAAACTATGAAAACGATAATATGTTGCATACGACATGGTCAAACTGACGCAAATAAAGAGCGTATTTTTCAAGGACAATCAAACTATCCCTTAAATGACACAGGGCGTAATCAGGCACTTACTACAGGAAATATGCTTAATGAAACAAACATATCGTTTGATGTCATTATCACAAGTCCTCTTAAAGGAGCCGTGGAAACTGCCGAAATAATTAAAAAAACCTTAGAAAGCAATTCACCAATCATTATTGATGAACTGGCAATTGAACGCTCTTTTGGCGATTGCGAAGGGCTCCCCATTACCGAAGAAAACTACCAAAAAATCTTACAGAATGAATTTGCTAATGAAGAATCGGAAGAAGCAATAATTAAACGTGGCCAACGTTTCTTAGAACAGTTACTAATTAAATATCCTCATAAAAACATATTAGTTGTTTCCCACTCCCACTTTATCAAGTCACTTTTAATTCCTTTTGATGAAAGCATCATGTTCAATTCAAGCATTCGCAATGCTTCTTTAAATTTTTTAGTTTTTGATAATAAGCAGTTAACTAAAATGGCATATAACATTTTAGACACTAATGATCAATTTATTATAGCTTTAAAATAACTATATAGAC
>CAYJAQ010000079.1:0-4426 GCA_964368275.1 uncultured Staphylococcaceae bacterium | reverse complement strand
CCTTTCTTAGATATTTTGGTGACAACAAAATTATAACATAGAAAGGAATCTTTTTATATACCGAGAAGCACCTATAAAGAAGACAATAGAGAAATACCTATAAAGAAGATTGGGGTGACCCCAAACTAATTTATAGGTATATGTAGACCCCAAACTAATTTAAATAATCGATTAAACCCTCCTTTTTAAAGAAGGGTTTTTATTTTTGTGTTTTAATTTAAAAAATAACTATAATGTGGTATAATATAAAAGAGTAAAAGAGGTTAGTATGAATAAATTAACAGTAACTGTCGTTGGGGCAGGCCTCGCTGGTAGCGAAGCAGCATACCAATTGGCGATTAGAGGCTATCAAGTAAAACTATACGAAATGCGACCAGTTAAAATGACGGAAGCCCATAAAACAGCAGGCTTTGCTGAACTTATTTGTAGCAACTCCTTAAGAGCTGCTTCTACTGAAAATGCGGTTGGCCTGTTGAAGGAAGAAATGCGGATGCTGGATTCCTTAATAATGAAAGCAGCTGATTGTACGAAAGTAGAAGCAGGTGGAGCTTTAGCAGTTGACCGTGATGCTTTCTCTGAATATGTGACTAAAACTTTAGAAGCAATGCCTAATGTTGAGATTATCAAAGAAGAAGTTACGAGTATTCCTGAAGGACCGGTCATCATTGCTAGTGGGCCTTTAACTAGTGGTGCCTTACATGAGGCGATAAATGCTAAGTTGGGCACCGACTATTTATATTTCTTCGATGCTATTGCACCAATTGTAACGTATGAATCAATCGATAAAGAAAAAACATTTGTAGCTTCTCGATATAATAAAGGTGAAGCTTCCTACATTAATTGCCCTATGAATAAAGAAGAGTTTGATCTTTTTTATGACTATTTAATTAATGCTGAATGTGTACAACCAAAGGATTTTGAATTAAAAGTATTTGAAGGCTGTATGCCGATTGAAGAAATGGCTCGTAGAGGTCGTCAAACATTATTATTTGGACCGCTAAAACCAGTTGGCTTAGATGACCCACGTACTGGACGATGGCCATATGCTGTTGTTCAACTTCGCAAAGATAATAGTTCAGGGACTTTGTATAACTTAGTAGGTTTTCAGACCCATCTGAAATATGGAGCTCAAAAGGAACTTCTTGCGAGAATACCTGGGCTTGAAAATTGTGAGATAGTCCGTTATGGAGTTATGCATCGTAATACTTATATGTTATCACCTAAGCTATTAAATTCTGGTTATCAACTAAAAAGTGATGAACGTATTTTTTTCGCTGGTCAGATGACGGGAGTTGAAGGATATGTAGAGTCAGCCTCGAGCGGAATGGTTGCTGGTATTAACATGGCCCGTTATTTAGAAAAACGACCATTAATGCAACTCTCTAATTTTACAGCAACCGGCGCTTTAGCATTATATGTTACAAATCCCACAATTACTGATTTTGTTCCGATGAATGTAAACTTTGGCATCTTTGGTGGCTTTGATAGCCGTGTGCCCAAAAGAGAACGCAAGGAACAATTGGCAAAACGTGCCATTGAAAAAATGGCAGAACTTATTGAAAGCAATCAACTAAAAACAAAAATTGAACATCATAACTAATAGGAGCATATATATGACATTACACGATCAACACGTCCATACTAAATATTCTCGTGATTCTCAAGCAGAAATAACAGGATACATGAAACTAGCTCATGATGCTGGTTGCAAGTATTTTGTTACTACTGACCATATGGAATTTATGTCCGTTTTTAATCATGAAGATTGGACAGTAAACTATGATGAATTATTTATAGAAGCAATACCTTTAGCTGCTGAATATGGGTTAACATTTTTAAAAGGGGTAGAGTTTGGGTACCGGAAAGACCAACTGCCGAGAATTGTAGACACTTTAGCCAAGATTGATTATGACATAATAATCATGAGTGTCCATGATAATACTGAGACCTCTGAAGAAATAGATTATTATATGAAAGAGGATTTTTTAAGAGTGGGTAATCACGAACTCTTAAAGTTCTATTTTAATAATATTATTGATGCACTTAATAATTATGAAGATTTTGATGTGCTCGCTCATTTTGACTATGGCTTTAAGACTGCCTACTTAATGGATAAGACACTTAGTATTAGAGATTATGAGGATCAACTTATTACAATATTTAAACTATTGATTGCCAAAAATAAAACTTTGGAAATAAATGCCAAAGTTCAACGGACAATTAATGATGATAATCATTTACGTTACATTCTTAATTTATATAAAAAAATGGGTGGTAAAAAGCTGACACTTGCGTCTGATGCTCATTCTTGTGAATACTATTTAGATGGTTTTGACCATTATGCAAATATTATAAAAGAAGTTGGTTTTGATCACTTAATGTATTTTATTAAACGCGAAGAGCATATCTATAATTTATAACAAGATGTTATAAAAAGGAGGATCTATGCCGAAAATGGTTAAGAAGGTTGAACCAAAAACAAGCCCCAAGGTATTAGAAGCAGTTGATAGTTTTGAGACATATTTATCAATTGAGAAAAACTATTCAGATTATACAATTGGTGGTTATCTAAAAGATGTCAAAGATTTTGGTGAATATTTAAAAGAAAATGACTTTGGCGACTTGGTCAAAATTGGCCCTCGCAACATTGCCCGTTATTATTTGGCATATCTAACTAGTAAAAATTATGCACGAAGAAGTATTAATCGCAAGGTATCTAGTCTACGAACCTTTTATCGTTATATTCATAAAAAGGGTTTTGTTCTAGACAATCCATTTATTGAAGTTGAAACTCCTAAAATTGAAAAGAGTTTACCAAAGTTTTTGTATAAAAATGAAATAAATGAAATGTTCCAAGCAATTGATAAGAATTCAGCAATGGGCAGACGCGATAATGCCATTTTGGAATTGTTGTATGGATCGGGTATTCGGGTTAGCGAGCTTTGCTCATTGACGGATAAAAGCATTGATTATGCTAATAATATGATTCGGGTATTCGGTAAAGGTCATAAAGAACGTTATGTGCCGATGAGTGAACGTGCCAAAGATGCACTAAAAGAATACTTGTTTTTAGGTAGACCTGAGTTACTTATGAAAAATGAAATTGCTAATCCTCAGGAGTTGTTCTTGAATCATCATGGAGGAACCTTAACAACTAGAGGAGTAAGAGTCGTTTTGAATAATATCATTGATAAGACTTCCGAAACCATTAAAGTAAGTCCCCATATGTTACGGCATAGTTTTGCTACCCATTTACTAGATGGTGGTGCAGACTTACGAAGCGTGCAAGAAATGCTAGGCCATGTTAATTTATCAACGACGCAAATATATACCCATGTATCAAAAGAACAAATACAGATGGCTTACATGAAAAGCCATCCCCGTCAAAATAAGGAGATTAAATAATGAAAACAAAGCAAAGAGGATTTGAAAAAATTAGCATGCCCGAGTTTGCTAAAGCATTCGCGGCAGTGACTAGTGCGCCAGAAGTACTTTATCAAATGGTAAAAATACCAGTAAGAAAGACCATCAAAAGTGCTGGTTATGACATCACTACCTGTTATGATTTTGATTTAGCTCCTGGTGAAAGTATCTTGGTAAATACAGGGCTTAAAGCTTATATGCAAGAAAATGAGTTTTTAGGTATCTATATTAGAAGTAGTTTAGGTATTAGAAAAGACATTATGCTAAAGAATCAAGTGGGAATTATTGACGCTGATTACTATAATAATTGTGATAATGAAGGGCATATTCGGGTAGGACTCATAAATCATGGTCAGACAATATGGCATGTAAAAGCCGGCGATGCAATTGCCCAAGGTATTTTCCAAATGTATTTGGTTGCATCTGATGATGATAATATGCCTAAAAATATTCGAACAGGAGGAATCGGCAGTACTGATAAAACTGCTGTATAGAAGCATGAAATTAGTAAAAGCAACACTAGAAGATGCTAAAATATTACTAGAAATTCAAAAGCAATCCTTTGAAAAATATGCCATAAAATATGGCGATTTTGACAGCAATCCCTATAATATGGATCTTCATCGAATGGAATTTAACATAAAATATCGCTTTGGTAGATATGAAAAAATCATGTTAGATGGTAAAATAATCGGGGGAATTTTCGCTTTTGACCTTGATGATACAGCAGTAAAGAAGATTGCTCAAGCCTATATTTTACCAGAATATCAACAATCTGGTATTGGTAAAGATGCCTTGACAGCCTTTATAAACACTGATCCTAAAGTGAAAAAATGGTATGTTGATACTATTTTAGAAGAAGAATATAATGTCGAATTTTATCTAAAATTAGGATTTGAAATCATTGATGAAGAGGAAGAACACGCGGGTTTAACATTTATAACCTTGCAAAAAATGTCTAAAGCATCAAATATTACCAATTGAATATTTCCTAAGTATAATT
>CAYJAQ010000078.1:0-4768 GCA_964368275.1 uncultured Staphylococcaceae bacterium | reverse complement strand
ATATCATATAATCCATTTACTATATCATGCTCATTTAATGCCTCTTTTATAGCTGTAATATTTTTGAAAATTGTTTCAAAATTATTTAATGTATATAATTCTTGTTCAATCTGCTCGACTTCATCAATCTTTAAATCAGCACGCACCAGTTCATCACGTCTAAACTTTAGAAAGTCTAAATTAGCTAAATCATCTTCGGATGATTTTTTTAATTCTTCATATTTTTTTAAGGTTTCCTTATATTCTTTTAAAAGGTTGCTATAATCTTCAAGAATCTTCAGCGATTCCTTGTCTTCCATGAACAAAACATAATTATTTACATCAAACAGCTTTTTTGTATCATTTTGAGTGTGAATGTCTGCCATCATGTTGGCTAGTTGTTCAAGCTGATTAAGTGTTACTACCAGACCATTTATTCGCGTAATACTCTTGCCAGTATCATTGATTTCTCTTTTGATAACGACAATATCATCGTCTAACTCATCAATTCCATATGTCTCAAGCAGTTGTTTTACTTTTTTACTACATTCTTCAAAAACGCCTTCTACAATTGCTTTATTAAACCCGGTTCTAATCATTGAAGGAGAAGCACGATTGCCAAATAATAAGCCAATTGCATCAATAATCAATGATTTCCCCGCCCCAGTCTCACCTGTTAAAACGGTAAAGCCTTTCGAAAAGTCAATGGTAATATTATCAATAATCGCAAAATTCTTTACTGTTAAAGTAGTTAACATTCTTTCACCTTCTTTATATACGATAATACATGAACATAATCTATTTCATTTAGTTGTTTTAATTGTTCGATTGTTCCAGTTTCTAAATATGTTTTATGTAAAACAAAATGCTTTAACTGACAATTACTTAATAGTGGCATAATATTAGCTCCTAGTGACCCTTCATAAGTAACTTGTTCATAAATAATGACTATCTTACTCTGATTAGCCATTTTAGCTAGCATATTTTTATCATATGGTTTAATAAAACGGGCATTCACTAGTCCAACATAATCGCTTAATCCAGCCGATTCTAGGGCTTCATATAATCCTAGAACGTCACTACCATAAGTAATAATATTGATATTTTGAAGTGGCAATATTTCAGTCCAAGTACCATACGCAAATGAATGATAGGCAAATGATGGCAATTGCTTAGAATAACGGATTACAAAAGGCCCATATTCTTTGGTTATTGCCATGTCAAGCAATCCATTACATTCTTCGGTACTCATGGGCATTGTGATTGTAATATTAGGAATTGTACTTAGAAAAGCAATATCAAAAATTCCTTGATGAGTATCGCCATCATTGGCAACTATTCCAGCATGATCAATGCAAAAAACTACAGGTGTATTTGATCGTCCGACATCATGAAGTATTTGGTCATATGCTCTTTGAAGAAAAGTCGCATACATAAATACAATTGGTGTCAATCCGTTTTGGGCCATTGCTGAAGCCATAACAACTGCACTTTCTTCCGCAATTCCAACATCGAAAAAGCAACCCGGAAATTTATGTTTTAAATCTTCAAGACCTGATCCTAATGTCATTGCAGGAGTTATTGCTCTAATCGAAGGATTAGAAGGTAATAATGTCATTAGATGCTCGACAATTTGTTCACCACAAGTAAGTTCAGTCTTATATTGGGATAAACCCGTCGCAATATCAAACGGTCCTACACTATGCCATGAACCTTTTGTATCATTTTCAGCATATGAATAGCCTTTCCCCTTAGTGGTCTTTACATGAATAATAACACTTTGTTTGGCATTTTTGGCATAATTTAAATACTTAGTTAATTCTTTAATATTATGACCATCAATCCCTTGAAAGTATTTAAAGTTCATCGCATCAAAAATATTTTTCTGATAGGCAAACGACTTAAGTGAGTTTTTAATTCGGAAAAATGGACTTTGAACAAATGTATCAGTCTTTCGGGATACCGACTTTGTGCGCTTAACCCGAATATTATTAAACGTACGTGCAAGAGTACCCACATTTTTAGAAACACTCATGTCATTATCATTAATAATGACAATAACTTTATAATTGCGATTAGCACCTAAAAAATTTAGAGCTTCAAAAGCTAAGCCATTGGTAATTGAGGCATCACCTATAACCACAATAATATCACCGATATTAGCTCCGCCTTCTTTGGCAACAGCCATACCAATAGCAGCTGATAGTGAGGTTGAGCTATGACCTCCTTCATAAGCATCATGAATACTTTCACTTTTACGAGCAAATCCACTAATACCTTGAAACTGTCTTAAAGTATCAAAGTCATCATAGCGCCCTGTTAATAACTTATGGGAATATATTTGATGCGAAACATCAAAGATAATCTTGTCATAAGGGCTATCAAATACTTTATGTAAAGCAATAGTAAGTTCTACCACACCTAAATTGGACGACAAATGGCCACCATTTTTACTGGTGGTTTCAATTATCTTCTCGCGAATTTCTGTTGCAAGTTCATATAATTGGACATCGTCCATCGTTTTCAATTCTCCTAATTGAAAAGTTGGTAGGTATTTCATAGTAACCCTCGCTTATTTAAACGTTACTTCTCCGTTTTCGGTCATTTTTTTCACAACAACTTCTTTTGCTGCATCCAAGCGTTTTTTGCATTCGACACTTAGTTGCATTCCTTTTTGATATTTTTCTACTGATTCCTCTAAACTTAATGTTCCACTTTCTAATTGGGAAACTATCTCATTCAGTTCAGCTAACAATTGTTCGAAATTTTTTTCTTCCATTATTAATCCTCTCTATCTGCAACTTTAGTAACTATCTGAGCAGTTAATTCACCACCTGCTAGTTTTATTTGCAAATTCTTTTCAATATCAACCTTATTTATATGGTCAATCAACATATTGTCTTGATATAATATTGCATACCCTTTACTCATTAGATTAAGGGGATTTAAAATAATTGCTTTTTCAGTCAGATTATTAAGCATCTCGGTCGCTTGTTTCAAACGATGTTCAAAAAGCATTTCGACCTTTTTACAACAATTAGTGATATATTCGCACTGATGTTCGATAATATTAATCACCAAATCACCACGTAAATTAGTCGAAAGGTGTTGATAACGAATCGATTTATTCACAATAATGTTCTGAACAGCATTATTCAAACGTTGATAACAACTATCAACTAAATTCATATTTTGCTCAGCTAGCTTTAATGGTGAACAATTCTTGAGTCGCTTAGCAGTATTGACTAAACTTTCAACATTAGCACTAAATACCTTTTGAAGAACCATACCAAGACGTTTCTCATTTGCACCAATCTGATTAATTAAATCAGTTTTTTCTTTGGTTAAAAGCATCGCTGCACCCGTTGGTGTTGGAGCACGTAGGGATGAAACAAAATCGCATATTGTATAATCAGCTTCATGTCCTATTGCTGAAACGGTAGGTATTGGGGAAGCAAATAATAATCTAGCTAATCTTTCATCATTAAAACATGCTAGGTCTTCGAAACTACCACCACCACGGCCAATAATTATAACATCAATATCAGGATTTTGATATACTGCTTTTAATGCTCTAATTAAGTCATTTGGTGCATCTCGTCCTTGAACTAAGGCTGGATAGAGGATTAGCTTCGCTAGTGGTAAACGGCGATTAAAAGTAGAAATAATATCATGAATTGCATCACCAGTTGCTGCTGTAATAATTGCTACATTAGTAGGGAACGCCGGAATTGGTAATTTGTGAACTGAATCAAATAATCCTTCTTTTTGCAGTTTTTCTTTTAATTCAAGAAATTCTTGATATAAAAGACCAATACCATCTGGAGCTATTTTCTTAATCACAATAGCATAACTGCCGCGTTTCTCATATACCTGGACAGTACCTAATGCTTGAACAACCATACCATTCTCTGGTTTGAAAGACAAATTAAGTGACTTATGATAAAACACCATAGCAGAAATCTCACTAAATTCATCTTTTAATGAGAAATACATATGCTGCCCAGATGTTTTAAAATTAGATATTTCACCTCGTAAATATACTTCTTGAAGATGAACATCACTTTCAAATTTATAATTAATATAACGATTTAAAGCTGAAACGCTCAAAAACTTATTGCTAGCGAAATTTTGTTCGCGCAAATCAGCATTCTTATTCACGTTTTATTCCTCCGCTTATCCGATCAAGCAGCCGATTAGTAAAACGTGATTGAGCACCATCATCAAGATTAGCATACATTTTAGTAATCTCAAGCGCCTCATCAATAATTACCGTGTGAGGAGTGTTTGTTAATAGCATCTCGTATGTTGCTATTCTTATTATAGCACGATCAACATATGACAAGCGACTAATTGACCAATTTTCTAGGTTCTCGCTAATTTTCGCATCAATGATTGGACCATTTTTTACTACACCAACAATAAGTTCTTTAATAAAAGAAATATTATCTGCTTCATTAGTTAAATTTTCATCCTCTGATGCTTCTAAAATGTAATCAACTTCTGTTTTTAAAGCAGCACTTTCAATAATCTCATTAAAATTATCTTGGGGATTAATTTCTTGATTATAAAGTATTTTCATTGCTATGATGCGTGAAACACGACGATTCATATTTATCTCCTATTCTTTTATTGTAATCTCAAAAGGAATAACCGGCATTCCAACAAGATTAACTAGATTTGCTGACTGAGCATTACCTGCTTGTCCATAGCTTATTTTCTTTATTTTTAAAGGTTCTTCATCTTCTTTGGGTAATGGCAACATAATTTCTAGCCAATTATCATGAAT
>CAYJAQ010000077.1:0-4801 GCA_964368275.1 uncultured Staphylococcaceae bacterium | reverse complement strand
CTTGTGAAGAATAGTATGTTTGTGATATAATAAGAAGAATGAAAGGTGATTTTTATGATTTGTCCATATTGCCATAATGAAAACAAATATGATAATGTAACTTGCGATTTTTGTATGCGCGAATTACCTATGAACGAGGAGCGTAAGAAGGAAATTGATCGACAAAACAAGATAAAAAAGAAAAATCAATATCAAAAGGCAACTGATAAAATTATTGGTATGGTTATTGGTATCATCGTTATTGTAGCGGTGGTATTAATAGGGATATTTGTAATTAGAAAATAGGTGATATATATGTATGATGTTATAGTTATAGGAGCAGGGCATGCAGGGGTAGAAGCCGCACTTGCTTGTGCACGGCTTAATTTTAAGACGCTACTGATTTGTGGCAATGATAAACGAATTGCTAATATGCCATGTAATCCATCAATTGGAGGACCAGCAAAAGGTGTTCTTGTCAGAGAAATAGATGCCTTAGGTGGTGAAATGGGAAAAGCAGCTGATGCTACTTCAATTCAATTCAAAATGTTGAATTTGTCAAAAGGCCCGGCTGTAAGAGCAATGCGTGTTCAGTCTGATAAAAAAGCATATTCCCTATATATGCAAAATACTGTCAAAAACCAATCTAATCTAGATGTAAAAGTTGCTTTTGTTGATGAAATAATTACGGAAAATGAAGTGGTAAAAGCAGTTGTTTTAGAAGATCGCACTACATATAATACCAAGAAGATTATTATAGCGACAGGAACATTCTTGTCATCACGAATTTTGCGGGGAAAGAAATATTATGCTGGCGGCCCTGATGGTGAAGGAACTAATTATGGGTTATCTAAGTCTCTATTAAGTCATGGTTTTAAATTATTGCGTTTAAAAACAGGTACTCCAGCCCGTGTTCGAACATCGTCAATCGATTTTTCCCAAGCTAAACTAGAGCTAGGTACAGATGCACCGCTCGCATTCAGTTATGAATCTGATGTAAATAAAATTCTGCCGTTTACTAAACAAGTACCTTGTTATTTAACATATACAACTGAAGAAACAAAAAAAATTATTTTAGAGCATCTTAATGAGTCAAGTATGTATTCAGGCATTGTCGAAGGGGTTGGTCCTAGATATTGTCCGTCTATTGAAGATAAGATAGTACGTTTTTCGGATAAAGATCGTCACCAAGTATTTTTAGAACCAGAAAGTATTGAAGAAGATTTAACATATGTTCAAGGTTTCTCAACTAGTATGCCAGAGTATGTTCAAGATATGATGATTAAAACTTTACCTGGTTTTGCAAATGTTGAAACTGTGAAATATGCGTATGCAATTGAATATGATGCGATTGATCCATTAGAATTATTACCTACTTTAGAAACTAAAAAGGTCAAAGGGTTATACTTTGCAGGACAAGTAAACGGGACAAGTGGTTATGAGGAAGCGGCTGCTCAAGGGCTCATGGCAGGTATTAATGCCTCACTTTCAATAATGAATCGTGAACCCTTAATACTGCGTCGTGATGAAGCTTACATTGGTGTCTTAATTGATGACCTTGTTACTAAAGGGGTTACTGATCCATATCGAATGCTAACTTCACGAGCAGAATATCGTCTATTGCTTCGCCATGATAATGCTGATCAACGGTTAACAGAGCATGGCTATAATGTTGGATTAATTAAGCAAGAACGTTATGATAAATATCAATTAAAAATAGCAACTATTGCTAGTGAAAAGATACGTCTTAGCGAATTAAAGATTACCCCAACTGAAACTGTTAATGAGTACTTAGATAGTATTGCATCGGCTACGCTAAAAGATGGTATATATGCTAGCGATTTAATAAAACGCCCCGAAATTGATTATAATGATATTGAGACAATGTCAAAACGAGAGGGTAATATACCAAGTATTTTGAATAAAGCTGAGATAGCTGAGCAGATTACAATTGAAATTAAATATCAAGGCTATATTGACAAAGCATATAAAGAAGCTAAACATGTCCTAAAAATGGAAAGTAAAAAAATACCAAGCGATATTGATTATTATGCAATACCTAATCTTGCAAGTGAGGCACGCGAAAAACTGACTAAAATTAAGCCATTAACTCTTTCACAAGCTAATCGTATTAGTGGAGTAAATCCGAGTGATATCGCTATTTTATTGGTTTATTTAGAAAGTAAATATCGAAGTGGTAAACATGAATAAATATTTAACCGAGTTTGAACTTAGTAAAAATCAATTAGAAAAGTTTTCTGTTTATTATAATCTCCTAATAGATGGTAATAATAAAATTAATTTAACTAGTATTACTGATGAAAAAGAAGTATATATTAAACATTATTATGATAGTTTGCTTTTGACAAAAGTTTTAAAAGACGCTGTAACGATTGCTGATATTGGCAGTGGTGCGGGATTTCCAGGAATTCCCCTTAAAATTGCCCAAGCGGATTTAGCGATTACTTTAATTGAACCAATTGCCAAAAGAGCAAGATTTCTAGAAGAAGTAGTAGTGGCCTTAGAATTAGAAAAAATAGTAGTCTTAAATGAAAGAGCTGAACTCCTTTTGGAAAAGCGCGAATACTATGACGCGGTTACATCAAGAGCTGTTGCTCCGCTTAATATCCTTTTAGAGGTCTCTATACCATTATTAAAAGTAAAAGGCAAGATGTACGCTTTAAAAGGTTCTTCTTATCTTGAAGAAATACAAAAGAATAAGAAAACTAGGGAGCAATATCCGCGGACTTTTGCGAAGATAAAGAAAAGCCCCCTATAGCAGAGGTATAATATGGGAAAAGTAATTGCAATAGTTAATCAAAAAGGCGGGGTTGGGAAAACTACTACTACTGTCAATTTAGGTGCTGCCTTAGCTAATGAGAATCAAAAAGTATTATTAGTTGATTTTGATCAACAAGCTAATGCAACTATTGGTTTAGGATTTAGTAGAGATGATATAAAGATAGATATTGTTGATTTGCTATTAGGCAGAGCCCAATTGGAAGAAGCAATTGTTAAGACAACTATTGATAATCTATACTTAGTACCTGCTTCAATTAAACTTGCAAGCGTTGATACAATCTTAGTTAGTAAAATAAATCGTGAATGGACTCTTGACAAAATTTTGGCTCAGAAGAAAAGCGATTTTGATTACATTTTAATTGATTGCCCACCATCATTAGGTTTGGTGGTAGACAATGCACTTTACGCAAGTGACTCCGTAATCATACCCGTTGAATGTGGTTTCTATGCTTATGATGCATTAACGCAAATGGTAAATAAGATTGATGAAATTCAAAATGAAAAGCAAATAGCCATTGAAGGCATATTATTAACTAAACTTGATAATCGTAATACTTTTGGTTATCAAATTGTTGAAAAGGTTCAATTCATGTTTCCTAACAAAACCTTTAAAACTATTATTGGTGCTTCTAGTCATATCCAAGAAGCGCCGATGCATGGCAAAACAGTTTTACAATTTTCTTATAATTCACGGGGTTCCAAGGAATATCGTGATTTAGCGAAAGAAATTTTATTAAAAGATAAGGAGTGATGAAATGTTTCTAGCAAATATTGAAAATGAGAAATTAGTTATTTTATTATGTGCTGTAACAATCATAGCTTATTTTCTAATTATGTATTTCAAGAAAAAAATTATAGGGAACAAAACAAAAAATTGGATTAGATTCATAGATATATTTATTAATATTACATTACTTTGCGCTGCACTTATTACCCTTGCATATTTAACAGGCAATCTTTCGTTTAATGAAACTAGTGATAAAATATGGGATATTCTTACCAAACAGACCTCGAATATTATTGGTAGTGGTTTTGTTTTGGTTATTTGCGCAACTATCTATAGTACAATTAAAATGATTGCTAAAGGTCAAAGCAGCAAAAGACCAGAGTTTGAAAAACGTCGTCGCACCCTTGCTAAAGTTTTAGTTAGCTGCACTCGCTATGTTATATATATAGTAGGAGCTATTGTTATATTGTCAATTTGGGGAGTTGACGTTATGCCGGTATTTGCAGGGCTTGGAATAGCTGGTATTGTTATTGGTTTAGGTGCACAAAAACTCATTGGTGACTTTATAAACGGTCTATTTATCATTTTTGAACAACACTTTAATGTTGGTGACATTATCGAAGTAGAAGGCTTTAAAGGTGAGGTTATTGATATTGGTCTTAAAACGACAAGAATTAAAAATTGGAAAGGTGAAGTAAAGATAATTGCTAATGGTAATATATCTGATGTTACTAATTTCTCACTTGATAATAGTGTTGCTGTAGTAGAGTTTAAGATATCATATGAAGAAAATGTTAATAACATTACGGAATTACTAAATCGGGAATTACCACTTAGATGCACTAATATGGAATATCTTTTAACAAAACCTCAGGTAATTGGAACGACTAATTTTGATGATAGTTGGTTATCAATGCGTGTAACAGCGACAACTGTTAGTGAGTGTCACTATGGTATTGAACGGGCAATACGTCAACAAATAAAAGAAATATTTGATGAAAATGGTATTAACATACCTATTCCTCAAATTAGACTAGGTGATGAAAATCATGAATAGTCAAAATATAAAAGTCGATGATATTATTAAATTTAAAAAGCCACATCCATGTGGTGGATATGAATGGAAAGTAAAGCGAACAGGTGTTGATTTTAAGCTAGAATGCACCACTTGTGGTCGCTTAATAATGATATCACGAATGGAAGCAATGAAAAGAATCCAAAAATAATTTTTCAGGAAGTATTATTAAAAACTTGTTATGCTATAAGTAATATGGAATATGGAATAATTTACTT
>CAYJAQ010000076.1:0-4849 GCA_964368275.1 uncultured Staphylococcaceae bacterium | reverse complement strand
CTCATAGATTTTATCATTGATAAAATATTTTGTCAATTGATAGGTCCTAAAAGTCAATGACAAAAATATGCATTTGTCATTTTTTTAACGGCTAGTTGTGATATAATATACTTGGAGGTTCACTATGACATTTTCTAAAAAACTAAACAACCTATTTATTATCCTTAAATGTAGTAACAAAGAGATTGCGAGTCTAGCCGAAATTGATCCATCTCTCATTAGCCGGTTTCGCAGCGATATGCGCATTCCTTCAATAAATAGTCCCCAACTTAGTAAACTATGCAATGGTATTTATCGTTATATTAAAACATATCATCTAGAAAATACTGTGAATAGCTTTTTGCCTGATATTCTCAACGATGATTTACTACAAAGTATCACTGATTATCTTTGTGGTGAGGACGCTTCTTTAGGAAAAGCTCGTAAGAAACGGGAAGAGCATCAACCAAGAGCTAAAATATATGGTTTTGGCAGTAAGCTCAATAGCATTATGAATATCTTTGATATTTCAAATGTTCGGATGGCCCGTAAGCTTAATGTTGACCCATCTTTGATTAGTCGATACCGGACCAATCAGCGCAATCCTACTGCTTACAATAGTTTAATTAGAATGATTACTCAATATATTTACGAACGCATTTCATATAGTAATCGTCTAGATGAGCTTGCTAAAATGTTAAATGAACCCAATAATAGTCACTTAGAACAATCTTTATATATGTGGCTCACCAATACTAAGCCTCATGATAGCCTTTCTCAATTAAGTACTTTTTTAGAGATGTTTGATTCAGAAAACTTTCAGAATTTTAGTGCCATTCCTAATATAGAAAACATTACTGTTGAACCAATAGGAGAACCCTATTTACGGGGAATTGGCACCGATAATTATCAAAAATATGTTAATCTCTTTTTATCAGACACTACCAGAATGGCTAATAGTACAATAAAAGTATATTCTGATTATACAGTAGACTTTGGTGACAAGAAAATTATTACTGATTGGAATAACATGATTATGTACAGTCTATTTAAAGGCAATACCTTAGAAATTATTCATAGTTTAAGGGGAAATCTCGGTGATTTGCTATCAGCTATCATTAAGTGGCTACCAATCTATAGCAATGGATTGATTAAATCATACTATTTGAACGATGAAGGTGTAAACTATTTTAATCATGTACTCTTTGCTAATGGCAATACTTCAGCAGTAACTAGTTTGAATGTTGCTGGCAGCGATGAGACCGCCATGTACCATTATACTAAGCTCCCAAGTGATGTTGAATATATCAATAAACAATTTGATAATCTTCTCGGACGTGCTAAACCTTTAATTGAAATCTTTACCGCGAACAACTATGATAATTATGCAATTAGAGTTTCTAATATTAAACGTCAATTAGGTAACACCTTAGGTATTTTTAAAACGCCATCGATTGAAACAATGCCACGTGAGTTGTTTTTAGATATTATTAATAGTTCCCGCAGCAGTGATGACCGTTCATCTTTCTATTTCGATACTTGGAGTTCTTCTTTTCTTGAAAATGTTAATCACTATGAAAAAATTGAGCTTTTTGTTTTACCAAAAAAAGAAGACTATCTAAACAATCGTATACCAATTAATCTAAGCGCTTTTAATGCGAAAGAGGAGTTGTACTATACTAAGGAACAATTTAGATTTCATGTTAATTACATTATCCAATTATTGCAGGAATATCCTAACTACACTGTATTATTATTAGATGAAGCCCCCTATCACGATATTCAATTCTTTATTAAAGAGGGTATCGGCGTCGCCATAATAAAGAACACTCAACCATATTGTGCGTTTTTCATTAGTCATCCCTTAATCATTAATGCTTTTGAGGATTATTTAAAGCTGCTAGCTAAAGAAATGACAATTTCGCGAACTAAAGAGGAAACAATAGAAATACTAAAATCCTACTTAAAAGATTAGGAAACGATTACATAGTTTAAATGCTTGTTTATTTTAATAAATCAAGATAGAATATAAATATCTTGGAGGAATATATGAAAAAAGGTGCTTGTATTATCGGTCAGTCAGGTGGACCAACTGCTGTTATAAATGCTAGTTTATTAGGAGTAGTTGAGTCAGCTGAGAAATGTGAACAAATTACAAAAGTTTATGGAGCAATTAATGGGATTGAGGGGATAATCAATCACCAAATTATTGATTTTGAAAATGAGGATAAAGACGAGCTCGCCCTATTATTAACAACTCCCAGTGCAGCCCTTGGTTCGGTTCGTTATCATCTTGAGCACTATACTAAAGATGAAACACCATATCTTAATCTTATTAAAGTACTAGCTGAACTTGACATAAAATACTTCTTCTATATTGGTGGTAATGATTCAATGGATACTTGTCAAAAGTTAAATGAGTACTTTGCTCATATAGGTTTTGATTGTTCTGTAATAGGCATTCCTAAAACTATTGATAACGATTTATGCTTCACTGATCACACCCCTGGATATGGTTCTGCTATTAAGTATATCGCTACTACTATTTCCGAAATTCATTTAGACACCAATTGTTACAAAAAAGGTCGCGTGACTATCGTGGAAATAATGGGACGTGATGCTGGTTGGTTAACAGCCGGTGCCAAACTTGCAAGCATTAACAACTTAGGTGCTGATTTAATCTATTTACCAGAGAATGTTTTTGATGTTGAAGATTTCTTGTGTGATGTTAAGAAGTTATATGAGACAAAACAAAAAGCACTTGTTGTAGTAGGTGAAGGGCTAAAAACCGCTAATGGCGAATACTTATTAAAATATCGTCACTTTAACCGTGCTGACGATTTTGGCCATTTACAACTAGGCGGTGTTGCCCAAGTATTGTGCGAAATAGTTAATGATGAATTAGGCTACCCAATTCGCTCAATTGAATTAAATTTACCTCAACGATGTGCTTCCCATCTTGCTTCAAAAGCCGATATTATCGAAGCATACCAATGTGGCAAATGGGCATTAGATAAAGCAGTAGCAGGTGAAACTGGTAAGATGGTTATTATGAAACGAATAAACAATGCTATCAGCTATGATTTAACAACTTTAGAGAATGTTGCCAATAAGATTAAATATGTCCCAGATGCTTTTATCAATGAAGCGAAAAATAATATTACCGATGCTTATCTTGAATATGCAATACCATTGATTGCTGGTGAAATACCAATACCATTTAGTGGTGGTATGCCAAGATATGCAAAATTAAAGAAAAAGATAATATAGAATAGAAAAAATGTTGAAATCATCATTTCAACATTTTTTGTTTATTAATTAATTGCTACAGATCACTATCGGCAAAAGCTTCAACCTTTTTCACAGGGATTGGCTTACTATCACCATGTTTAACAAATGACATTGTGATAAATGCAAGAACACTAAATGCTACGCAATATGGGAATAATACTTTTAAACCAATTGCATCCATAAATGCACCTGATAATACTGGAGTAACAATTTGGGCTGCCATTGAAGCAGTATAATAAATACCAGTGTATTTTCCGACATTATTGCCCTTGCTCATTTCAACAACCATTGGATAAGAGTTAACATTAATGGTTGCCCAACCAATTCCTGCTAACGCCATTGCAACAGCAATCAAAATAGCCGTTTTGTCAGTTAAGAATGTTGCTAATAGGAAGGCACAGAACAAAATACCGATGCCTACTAAAATTGTCTTTTTACGACCAACTTTACTTGCAATTAGACCAATTGGAATATAACTGATGATTGCGGCACCTTGAGCAATTAATAAAGGTAATGAATAACCCGTATCAAGAACAGTAGTTGCATATACTGAGAACTTACTTGTAGCCGCATTATATGCCATGAACCAGAAAACAATTGATGCTAAAATCAAAATGAATGATTTTAAAACTGGTTTTGACATCTTATCGCCACCATCAAGTTCAGCATCTTCATTCTCTTCAACAGCAAATTCTTTCTCTTGTTCTTCTTTTTCACTAACTAACTTTGGCTCTTTTACTTTCCACATGAATAAGCCTAAGAAAGCAAGCATTAAAGCAGCAAGTACGATAAATAATAAAGTATAACTCTGATATTCAAAGGAAAGAACTGCCATTACTCCTAGTGATATAATACCACCAGCACTTCCCATTAGATTAATAATAGCATTAGCTTTACTACGAAGTGGCTTTGGCGTAACGTCTGGCATAAGTGATACCGCTGGAGTTCGATAAACAGCCATTGCCAGTAGCACTAAGCAAAGCATTACTAAGAAGCCAATGTAATATACCAAATTAACTTTTCTTACATCGCCAACATAATCCAAACGAACCGCAGCAGCAAGCTCTTTATTTTCATAATATTTTGTTTCATTTTGATATGTGAATTTATAAGCTTTTTCACCTTTTTCGTAAGTTACGGTTTTTTGAAGTATTTCATCATCTTTTTCATAATTCACTAATACCTCCGTATTAGCTTCAACTACTTCCGTAACAACTGGTCCAATTCCTTCTTCACGCACTTTTGCCATCTGCGCATTATCAAATAGTGAAACGCCAGTAATAAGAATAGCGGCGAGAATTGTCCCAATTAAAATGTATGGTGTACGTTTTCCCATCTTTGTTTTTGTTTTATCGGATAAAGCCCCAAAAACTGGTAATAATATTATAGCTAGAATATTGTCAAGTGCCATTACAACACCAGATGCTGTTTGACTTAGACCGAAACTGTCAATTAACATTTTAGCAATAACAGCATCGTATACTTGCCAAAACATACAAATAATTAAAAATGCAAAACCAACAAAAATTGTTTTCTTGTAATTAAGTTTCATTTTATTCTCCTCAATATTTCTTTCTTC
>CAYJAQ010000075.1:0-5044 GCA_964368275.1 uncultured Staphylococcaceae bacterium | reverse complement strand
TACTATTAGTTGTTGTTTACTTATGTATTATATTCTACCTGTTATTTCTAAGACAGTGATTCCTGGAGCTATTGACCAGGTACCTGTTGTAGGGTCAACTGTGTAGGTAGCAGCTGGTACGGTGATTTGTCCAGCAATAGTTGTAAATAAACCGGTTGCCTCATTATAAGTGTAATTGTCAGCTTGTGGCCACGCTACACCATTTAGGGTAACACTGATGTTTTCTAATATAGGATTAAAAGTATCAGTTATGACGATGGCAGCACTTGCATCGGCTGGGGTTGCTCCCGTGTTTTCGATCGTAAAAGTGTAGGTCACTTGCTCATTTTCAATAACGGTAGTTGGATTAATTGCTTTAGTAATAGTTAGATTAGGATTTTCATTAATAGTTATGGTATTTGTTGCATTAATGGCGTCAATTAAACCACCACCTGTAAGAGTAGCGGTATTAGTGATAGTAGAGGTTGCGAGTAGTGGAGCAAATTCATTTACCCGTGTGCGGTACACAAGAATTGTACTAGTGCCCGCTAGGACATTTATCCCGGTAATTACTAGTGGTGGACCAGCAACTACATTAGGTGGAGCTTGTAAAATTCCATTTTGGTAGTACAAAACGACGTCACCGGTATAGGTTAATGGCACTAAAGTATTGTTGTTGTAAGTGTAAGCTCCTAAGTTATCGGTTAAAGTAAGATCGGTAATATTAGTGTTTCCCGCATTTTGAATACTAATGACATAGGTTATGATATCATTAGCACGGTATACATCAACCGTTGAATCCTTCCACATTTTAAGAACTTGCGTTACTTCGCCAGTTACGACATTTGATTGAATGGTAATACCACTATAAGAAAGGCTTGCTTGATTAGTAAATTGCGCTATGTTTGTCACCTCCTTTTGCTGGCAAATTCGCCATGCACTTTATACTATGATGATAAGTAAATACTAGCATTTGTTAATGTCTATTTATGAGAAAAAAATCTTTTAATATATTGCCAATCGCATTACATTTCTTTAATAAAGTGCTATAATATACACAAAATATGACAAAATTTAGAGGAGGATCTAATGCTTTGGTTAATCATCGCAATATTAGCGGCTGTTTGCACATCAATGACTACTATTCTTGCTAAGATTGGTATCAAAGATGTTAACTCAAATCTTGCTACCGGCTATCGCACTGGAATTGTTATTCTTTGTTCATTAGTGCTATGTTTAATAACAGGCAGCATTAATACGATTGCGCGCTTCGACTTTGAAAACTATTTATTCTTAGTTTTGTCAGGTATTGCTACTGGCTGTTCTTGGCTTTGTTATTACCGGGCATTAAAACTTGGTGATATCAACAAAGTAGCACCAATTGATAAGTCAAGTTTCGTTTTAACGAGTATTTTATTTTTGATATTCTTTTTTAATGACACTACCAATAATGGTGACTTATTAACAATTGTGATGCTAACAGTTGCTATGCTCTTGATGCTATTTGGCACCTACTTAATGATTACTAAACGAGAAGGTGAAACTGAAGTGTCAAAGAAGTGGTTAATCTATGCCATACTGTCAGCAGTCTTCGCTGCCGCCGTTGCCTTATTTGTAAAACTTGGATTAAAAGGAATCGCGAGTGATGTTGGAACACTTTTACGGACAATTGTCGTTTTTATCTTTGCTTGGGCTATCATAATAGCTCGTAAGGATTATCGAGGGGCAAATAAGATTAGCCCTAAATCATGGCTTTTCTTAACACTATCAGGTCTTGCGACCGGTGGTGCCTGGCTTTTTGAATACTACGCTCTTAATATGGAAGGTGTTAGCCCGATTGCGGTTAACTCAATTGGTAAACTGTCTATTCTCTTGACAATGCTCCTTTCTTTCTTAATCCTCAAGGAGAAATTTGCCAAAAAGACTTTACTGGGGCTTTTCTTGCTAACTGCCGGTATTGTTGTTATTATAATCTTTAGTTTATAGGAGGAATTGATGGAAAAAATAATTTATGTTGCTGGTGGCTGCTTCTGGGGAGTAGAAGCCTATTACAAGAAGCTAAAAGGTGTTATCACAACTAAATGTGGTTATGCTAATGGTAACCTAATAAACCCCAGTTATGAAGACTTAAAGAAGCATTTAGCAAGTCATGCAGAAACTGTAAAAGTTAATTATGATGATGCTATCATCAGTTTAACTAAGATTTTAGAACACTTTATGCGTATAATTGATCCCTATAGTGTTAATCATCAAGGAGAAGATTTTGGTGAGCAGTACCGAACAGGACTTTTTTATGAAAATGAAGAAGATGCTAAAGTTATTAATGAATATTTAGCAGGCTTACCGAAAAAGCGACCATTTGCGATTGTTGTTGAACCACTTCATAATTTCTATGATGCTGAAGAGTACCACCAAGATTACCTAGATATTCACCCTAATGGCTATTGCCATATTGATTTTAGTAAGATTCGAGATGACGAAAAAAAGTAATTAATGGGTATGAGCTGTATGAAATTTAGTCTATTACAGCTCTTTCTATATTAGATAATTATTATTGCTGTACTTGAATAAGTTAGGGTGTTGTGGTAAACTTAATAGAGAAATAGGAGGCATCTATGAACAATAAGAAACTAAAACTTGGCTTTTATACATTAAAACAATGGCGTAAGTATAAAATCTTTTTAATCATTACCGTTATTGTAGCTTTTATCTATGGTTTTATTATTGCTGCTAACAATATAGATTTTTTATCTTCTATGGCTATTTTCCTTGGCATTTATATGATTTTTGCACTTGTTTATGTTCTTGCAACCAATGAATTGATTAAAGCAACTGTGAAGTTTAATAAAACAGCTAACTATGGTGAATACCTAACTTTTCTTAACAGCATCCTTTGCAATAATTTAGCAAGTGACAATTATATTGAAGTAAGTGTTATTAAAGCAAATTGTTTGCTGGCGACTGATAAAGAAGCTGCCTTTCAATTATTTGATTCATTAACAAAACCGACAAAACATCGCTTTTTTGTTAACTGGTATCTTGTTAAACTTTGTTGCCATCTCGAAAAAGGTGAATTTGAAGAGGCAAATCATACATTAAACTTAATGAAGGAAGATAAGATTAACAAGAAATACCTGGCAATGGCAGATGAGTTAATAAAGATTGCTACAACAAGTGATGAAATAGCGGATATTGAAAAAAAACAATCAATTACCACACCAATTTTAAATAATAACTTGATTCATGCTGATAACTTGATTAGTTATTACATGATTCGCAAGATGCCCGAAAAAGCCCAAAAATATGCTCATTTCATCTTAGCTAACACCACTGAATGTACAGAATTCATTAAACGAGCTGAAGATGTTTTAGCAAATATCCCAAATAATGACAACCAAAACCAGTAATATTTTATTATTGGTTTTTATTCGTTATTATAGTTTGCATATCTCGACATTTTGTGATATAATCACGTTAGTTAGGAATAAATGGAGGTAGATATGAGCGTATTTGATTATTGTCCTGCTTTTGAAAATAATGAGTTATTGATTATCTTAATTGATATGGATGACCTTGCTGGTTTATATAAAGTTTACTCTGATGAGGATGCAGTTCCGTTTTTTAATTCAGATAACTGTCATGGTGATGATTTTTACTATCCAACCCTTGAACAGATGAAAAAGGCACTAAAGTTTTGGGTTGATAGTTATCGTAAGAAGTATTTTGTGCGCCTTACAATTATTAGCAAAGAAAACCTTGAAGTAATTGGCACCCTGGAAGCTTTTCATCGTGATTCAAACGATGCTTATAATAACACTTGTTTAGTGCGCTTAGACTTAAGAAGTGATTACGAAGAAGCTAGTTATGTAAAAGATATCTTTGAACTAATTGAGATACCATTTCTAAACTTGTTTAATACAACTACTATTGTTACGAAGATTCCCGTGTATGCTAATGAGCGACATGAAGCATTAACTAGTATTGGTTATTTAGCATCAGATAAGCCACTTGTTGGTGATGATGGCACAGAATACTTTAATTACTATCAAAAAACCTTTACCAAAGAAGCTCATGTTATGAAACTCTTTCCATCACCTTATAAAGCTATTAGAAGTGGTCAGAAAGATATCGAAATGCGCTTATACGATGAAAAACGTCGTGCTTTGAAGGTTAATGATGAACTAATCTTTAAGTGTTATCCAATAGGTGAAGAAGTAAGAGCACGCATTGTTGCTTTGCATCTTTATAAAAGCTTTGCTGGTTTATATAACGCCTTCCCTAAAACCCGGATTGGCTATAAAGAAAATGATAATGCATCACCGCGTGATATGTATAAATACTATAGTGAAGCAAACATTCGAAAATATGGGGTAGTAGGTATTGAAGTAGAATTAATAAAGTAACTTTTGTACGAGGAAAAAATGAAAGACTTAATAAATGAATTAACTAAATATGTCCCCTATAATGAAGAAGAGAAAATGGATAAAGCCCTATTTATTCGTTTTTTAGAAAGTTTTGATGACGCTTTTTATCGCACTAATCCGATTGCCCATGTAACGGCTTCAAGTTGGATCTTAAATGAAACACATGATGCAGTTTTAATGGTCTATCATAATATCTTTCATTCATGGAGTTGGACTGGTGGACACGCTGATGGCGATATTGACTTATTGAATGTTGCTATGAAAGAAGCCAAAGAAGAAACTGGCATTGAATCATTAGAACTAGCAATGCCGGGCATCTTTTCAATTGAATCACTTACAGTCGATGGTCATCAAAAAGCTGGTAAGTATGTAGCATCACATTTGCATTTAAATGTTACTTATTTGTTTATTGCAAAGAGCGATAGTACCTTGCATATTAAAACTGATGAAAACAGCAATGTAGCCTGGATTAAAATTGCTGATCTTGCTGAAAACGTAGAAGAAAAGTGGATGATGGAACACATCTACCGAAAACTCAATCAGAAGGTTTTAGCATTTTTCCAAAAACAACAAAAAAATAAAGCATAAATAGCAATATTTTCGAAAATGCTATTTATGAATACGTTTTAGCACTATATATT
>CAYJAQ010000074.1:0-5098 GCA_964368275.1 uncultured Staphylococcaceae bacterium | reverse complement strand
ATAATATATAATGTAAGGAAATACAATAATCAATTTAAGTGATTTAGTAAGATACTAAGCAAAAACAATTAAAATGTTGATTATATAACGAAAAGGAGAGAAATGATGAAATCTGATGCACGTGTTCGATATACTAAGCAAACCTTAAAAAATGCTTTGTTAAGCCTTTTAGAAAACAAAACTATTAAACAAATTACCGTAAAGGAGGTTTGTGAGATAGCTGAACTTAATCGGGCTACTTTTTACACTCATTATGCCGACTGTTATGATCTTTTAGAACAGATTGAAAATGAACTATTATCTGACTATACCGAATCATTGAAGTATTTAAAAACTTTTGATGCGACTAATATGATTATTGCCATTTTTGATATGATTGAAAAAAACATTGAATTATGCCAAACGCTAATTTTTCATCATACGGATGCGGACATCATCAAGAAAATGATAAATCTAACTCATGATAAAGCTATTTTTCATTGGAAGAAACAATTAAAGAAAGCTACTGATACTGATTTAGAAATGCTCTTCACTTGCTTAACTAATGGTTTAATGCATGTTGTTATTGAAGGATATCAAAAATATGAGAAGGAACAAATAATTGCCTTTGTTAATAAGATTGTTCAAAGTACTCTAGCCCCATATCTATAATTAATAATAAGTTAAAAGGAGGAAAATTAATTATTTACCTCCTTTTTTATTTTTTTGACATTAGCGTATTTATATTTTATTTAAGTAATCAATAATAATAGCTACTGAATTATCAACACCAATTGAACTATCAATGATTAAATTATAATTATGGTAATCTCCCCAATTATTACCGGTAATTAATTCATAGTACTTTGATCTTTTGCGATCTGATTTTTGGATATTCTTAGAAGCTTGAGAAATATTGTCACCATATTTTCGCATTATTTGTTTAATTCGATATTCCATTGGTGCATGAATAAATACTTTTAGTAATTTTTGATCTTTAAGTACATAATCAGCAGCACGACCTACTATAACCGATTGACCTCTGCTAGCAATTTCCTGCAATACTTTCTTTTGGGCAATTCGAGCTATATCGGTTGGATCAAGTCCTAAATACAAATCAGATACTCTTTGCACATTTCCTTCATCAATGCTTTCAATATACGACATGGATAAACCCGTTGATTCAGCAACAAGCATCGTCAAATCTTTATCATAGTAAGGGATTTGTAAGCGATCTGCCAACAATTTTCCAATCTCTCTGCCAGAAGCTCCATGTTCACGCGCAATTGTAATAATAATACCGGGTTGTGAATTACTAATACTAAATGCTTCATCACTTTCTACGGATTGTTGTTCATCATGACGAGATTCCATCTGTTTTAGTGCATTAATGGTAAAAATAATGGTAATGACAAAACATAATACATCCGATATTGGCGCTGACCATAGCAGTAAACCAATTCCTCCAACATTAACTAAAATTATTGCAAGTGGAACTAAGAAAATAACATCACGTGACATTGTAATAATTGTTGCTTTAACCGGCGAACCAATTGCCTGAAAGAAAATAGCGACAACCTTTGTTATACATGTTAACAGTATAAAGCCGAGATATATTCTAAAAGTTAATTTTGTGAAATCACTATAAACTTGATGATCTACACCTATACCACCATTCCCAAAGATGAATAAAAAGATTTGGGGGAAAAGTTCAAATATTATTGTAGCCAAAACACCGACAATGACGGTTGATGTTAAAATATACTTAAGCGCTATTCTAACGCGATCATAGCGTTTAGCTCCAAAGTTATATCCTAAGATGGGTTGACCACCACTTGCAATTCCAACGATTATCGAGACTACTATACCAAATACCTTAAATGCGAGGGTAATAACGCCCTGCGTAATTTGGGTATCATAGCCACTTGCTACACTATATTTAAATAGTAACATATTATTTACAATTGAGATAATAACAATTGCTAATTGCGTTAATAAACTTGAAATACCAAATTTCATAATATTCAATATTTGCTTACAAGGTATTAAATCATTTAACTTTAATTTAAATGTCTTTGTTTTAAAAAGATACAAAACATGAAGAATAAAAGTAACTGTCTGCCCTAAAAAAGTAGCTAGTGCTGCTCCAGTCATTCCCATATCAAATACATAAATAAACAAAGGGTCAAGTGCAATGTTAATCACTGCTCCAATTGCCATGGCTAGCATTGCATAACGTGGACTACCATCAGCGCGAATAATCGGATTAATAACACATGCTAATATGAAAAATAAAAAACCCATAATAATAAAGTTAGCATATTCACTAGCTGATATCAGTATTGCACCACTTCCACCAATTTTTGTTAAAATGCTATCTTTAAAAACAAAGCATATCAACATATATATGATACTTGCTAAAGCACCATAAAATAGAGCTGTTCCTACACTTCTACTTGTCCCCTTTGTATCATTCTTACCTTGATTTAAGCTAATGCACGCAGCACAACCATCACCTAGCCATAATCCTATTGCTAGAGCAATTATGGTTAGCGGGTAAACAATTCCCGTAGCAGCGTTACCGGTTGCGCCAAGTGTTTCACAATGACCAATAAATATTTGATCTACCAAGTTATAAAGTGATTGAATAATAAGACTTAATACACAAGGTATAGCGAATATTTTCAGTAGCTTTCCGACATTTTCAGTCCCTAAAAAGTTATTTTCTTTTACTTTTTCCATTATAGTCCTCCTTCAATAAAAAAATGCTGTCCAAAGCACATATATCCGTAACCAGATTTACGTGCTTTGCACAACATGTTCGTATAATTCTATTCAAAAATAACTTAATTATTTTAGCATTTTTTTTAGAAAAAGTCAAGAAATAACCTAGAGTTTTTTTGCCTATAATTGTTTATTATAACTTTTTAGTAAAGTTTACAATGCGATTTACTTCCGAAAAACCACACTTTTGGTGAAAAAGAATACTATCATTATTCACCAGTTCACAGTCACTCGCAAACTCTAAACAGTGTTGTTCTTTAGCCCACTTTTCACATGCAGCTACTAATTGTCTACCATATCCTTGATGTTGGAAACTTGGCTTTATATAGATGCCTTCTAAATAACCAACAGGAGATGTAGTAGTACCTTCAACATAATCACGGCGAATACTAACTTCAGCAAAGCCAATTGCTTCATCAATATTCCCTACTAAAAAGATTGCAATATCAGTAGATACTAGAAGCGCATCAAATTCAGTTTTAAGCTCCGAAAAGGAATGACTTGGCCAAAGTTCTAAAGCAAGACTCGTAACAGTATCTACATCAATTAGTGTTGCTTTTTTTATCATTTTCTTACCTAGTGCTTTACAGGTGTAACAACCGGTTGACCATCAGAATTTAGTAATGGTGTTAGTCCCCCCGCATAACCATTAAAACAAAATATGTAGTTTACTCCGGTTAGTTTATCAACCCAAATTTCCATACCATTAAGAGAGCCTTGAGTATATACTTTTTCAAAACGATTTTCTTCTTTTGCTCTTGCCATATTTTCCTCCTATAATGACGATTATTTAAATTCTTCTTTTAGTATTCCATACTCGTAGGTGTCCTGCCAGATGGGTTTTCCACTAGCATCTTTGTTAAAATAAATATTTTTAAGTAAATGGCCTTCTCTTCTAAAGCCTAATCGCTCTAGCAAATGCCATGATAAAACATTATCAGGATTACACATGGCGACTATTCGGCGAGTTGATAAGTTAGTGAATGCATATTGCATGATCATATGCATTGCTTCGGTCGCATAGCCTTTATGCCAATAATCACTATTAAAGACATAACCAACTTCCCAGGTATCAAAATCCCCTTTTGAAAAATAAATATTACCTATTAGTTTACCATCAAGTAAAGTAACCGCTAAAAAGTTATGGTCATTGCTTCTTTCTAAAGCAATATTTCTTGCTTCATCCACTGTTTTAATTGCTTCATAGGGTTCATATTTTACAACATCATCTTTTGATAAGTAGTCAAATAAATCTTCAGCATCTGCTTCTTTAAAATATCTAATTATTAATCTAGTTGTTTGTAATAACATAATTCACCTATAAATCAAAACGCATGACTTACTTCGTCAGTTGTATTTTCACCGGTTGGTTTAAAAGCAAGTTTTTCATAAAAATGCTTAGCGCGCTTATTACCAATCGCATTAGCTGCCACATAGTGTTCTTCGGGTCGACGTTTCATTCCAATTATATCTTTAAAATTATCTTCTGTTATTTTCCTAATATTTATCATAAATCCTCTTTTATTATTGAATATTAATCAACCACTTGCATTTTCTTATGGTGCAGTGCTAGATAAATACATACACCCGATAGAACTACATAAAGTATTATAGCAAAAATACCAACTAGATTACTCGAAATAGAAAGCATTGCGAATAATGAATTACTAAAGTTAATAAAGAAATGCAATATTAACGCAAAGATAATTGAACCTGACAATAAGTAACATGAATTTAAATACATGCCAAATCCAAAAGCAAATATCACGATAACAACCGTTGATAAGTAATCCCCACCAAATAGATTCATTAAATGTGATAAAGCAAACACTATTGAAATAATAATCATACCCGACATGTTATGACGATTATTCAACACCACTAAACTACCAATACACCGGTAAAACAATTCTTCCCAAATAGCTGTTGTGACTACCGAGATAACTAAAAAGCTAAATGTTGGAAAATCTCCTTGGCGATTAATTACTCTAATAGCTATTAGCATATTTAGCGCTAATAAAATCAAGATTTCAATCACTATCTGCTTTGTATGCTTTTTATTATTAATAAAAATATGCTGTTTTTTAATAACTAAGAAAATTGTACATGCAATAATGTAAACAATCTTTAGTAGTGATGAATAGATTCCATACTGATTAGTGCTGGTATCAATAAAATAACATCCAACCATCATAGCCGAGGCGAAGATAGCAATTATAATAAAGAGGATTAAGTTTTTCTTATTCATATATACCTCACAAAATAAATGTAACCAAAATTACCTTTTTTGCCTTTACACATAACTATTCATTAAGCATATTATAACATATATTAG
>CAYJAQ010000073.1:0-5203 GCA_964368275.1 uncultured Staphylococcaceae bacterium | reverse complement strand
GATAATTACATTGATGAAAGTTTAATAATTAAAGAACAACAAGTTAATATGATGAAAAGATTTATTAAAGAATTTGCTGATCTTGCTCATTTTTATGAAGCAGGAACTAAGTTTTCGGGTAGCATAAAAAAATACTATGGTAGTTTTGGTGGAACAACAAATAATCAAAATTTTGTAATTATGGCTGAATGCTCTGACACCACTTATGATCTTCAAGATGTGACTGAAGTAATAGATGGTGTTGAGTTTAAATACCAAGATACTAATCGAATATATTTATACTATGCTGGTTGGTATATAACATTACAAGAAGCATTTGATAATGGTTATCTTACCCATGACAACTTAGTAGAAATTCAAAAACTACATAATATAGGATAACAAAAATATAATAATAGGGTAAAACAAAGGAGCGATTGCTCCTTTTTGCATGCATAAAAAAGCAGTTTACATAACAATAGACAAAAACAACAAAATTATGATATAATATGTATGGTTTAATAAGTATATGTGGAGGTTACTATGCAAAATATAAGAAAGAAGATTACATTGTTATTAATATTAGCTTTTGGGCTTTTCGCATTATTTGCTTGCTCAAATAAAGAAAGAGAATTTGTAATTGTCCCTTCAAGCAAGAGTTTCTCAAGTTCACATTTTACTAACTATCGTCAGGTGTTTGTTAAAGAGGTGCGTGATGATGTCTTAGGCCTTTATACCGAAATTTGGAATGAGGAAACTAATGCTATCAATTCTACTTTATATAGCAGTGAAGTTTTTACTGTGAAAGATGAAAACTTTGTAGAATTAGGGATAACCGATTTCAATGTTGTTGATGTATTTACAGACAAAAATGGTAATAACTATGATGTTTTTATTGAAGCAAATGAAAAAGTATATCAAGTGTCATTGAGCTATACCAATGGCGGATTATGGATTTTGCCACGTGTATTCCACATAGATGAAAAAATAAAGGAAGTTGACTATGCTAAAGATGGTTTTGGTAAATACCTATATGCCAATACTGATGGTAGACCATATGAGAATCGCTTTATGGATTTAAGTGTAGAACCGATTATTGAAAATGTTGAAAACAAAAATATATATGCTTTTTCTCCTGAATATGTAGGAACATATGGTGATGACTTTACAAAACATGAGTGGTGGTATTTTCATCGTAACAATGATGGTGTTTTAACTTGCGAAAGACGGTATTATACAAATGAGGTACCAACATACGATGAGGAAGGGTATCGTGTAAACAATATACTTAGTGAAAAGATTACCTTAAATTTAGCCAATATAGACATAAAGAGCTCACGTTTTTTATTGCGTGATGGCACCGTTTACCTAATAATTATTACTAATGATAATAGAATAATACAAGTAAACACGACCACATCCCAAAATAAGATTATTGATGTACCTGAAGTGAATTATTGGACCTTCACATATGATCATAATTATTTTGCACTTATTACTAATAATCAAGTGCTATTGTATGATTATGACTTGGATTTACTTAATGAGTATAAGTTTGATTTTAATGTTAATAGCTTTGGTGGTGTGATATTAGAATCAAAGTTTAAATCAGAAGAAGGAAAACTCGGCTCATATGAATATCTTTACTTTGACAGTGCATATTTAAAAGGTGATACGTTGGTAAGATATAATCAAACACATAGATTAATATCAAAATAAAGAAAAGTCACTAAAAGCTAATAACTTTTAGTGACTTCTTATTTTTTGATAGCTTCTCTTAATGCTTTAGTTAATTGATCGGCACAACTAGTTGATTTATTCCCACAACAGTTTCCTTCTAAAATAGTAATAGCTTTATCAGCAGGGTACTCTTGTAGTAATTTTGATATAGCTAGTAAGTTCCCTGAGCATCCGCCCATAAAGCATAAGTTTTCAATTCGGTTATCGTCTGTTAAATCAAAACTAATTTTTCTGCTACATACACCTTTTGGTGTAAAATCTACATGTTTCATTATCTCACCTCGACACCATTATATATTCTTTTCTTTAAGTTTGCAAAAGTTTTGCTTTTTATATATAATAAGTAAGTAATATGTAGTAACATTTGGAGGTCATATGATATATTTTGATTACACAGCAACGACCAGACCCCTTCCTGAAGTTGTTGATATATATAATGAAGTTGCTAATAAATACTGGTATAATGCAAGTAGTATGTACAAAGTAGGTCAGATTGCAAATCAATTGTTAACTCAAGCAACAGATACTGTTTTAAGGGCAACGAATTCTACTAACAAGAAAGTTGTTTTTTCTTCAAGTGCGACAGAAGCGAGTAATATTGCTATTTTAGGTTTATTAGATGGTGTAGATGGTAATGGCAAGCGGGTTATTACAACTAAAATTGAGCATCCTTCTGTTCTTAATTGTTTTAAAGAATTAGAGCGACGCGGCTTTTTAGTAACATATCTAGACGTTGACCATAATGGTGTTATTGATTTAACAGAATTTGCTAAAACAATTGATCAAAATACGGTACTAGTATCAGTTATGTGGGTAAATAATATAATAGGTTCAATTCAACCGATTGAAGAAGTCATCAATATAACTAAAAAATATCCACGCACTCGTTTGCATGTTGATGCAGTTCAAGGTTTTGGAAAAATAAAACCATCATTTTCTTTTGATGATGTAGACTTATTGACATTTAGTGCTCACAAAATAAATGGACTAAAAGGGGTTGGTGTTTTACTTTATAATCAAAAACTAATGTTTACATCGCCACTAAAAGGATCTAACCAACAAAATGGTTTAAAACCAGGTACAATTGATGTCGCTGCTGCTTGTGCTTGTGCCAAAGCAATGAAACTAGCGAGTGAACGCCAAAATGAACATTATGAAAAAGTACTTGAAATAAATAATTATTTTAAAAATAAAATTACTAATATCAATAATATTATTATTAACGGTGCTCGAGAAAGTTATTCACCATATATTATTAATATTAGTATTCCACCACACAATAGTGAAACAATTCTGCATGCACTTGAGCGCTATGATATATATATAGCGGCAGGATCTGCATGTAATGCTAAATCCAAAAAACCAGAACGTACAGTTCAACTAATTACTAAAAATGATCAACTAGCTTTATCATCATTAAGAATAAGTTTTTCTCATGAAACAACAAAAAATGAAATAGATATATTAATCGAAAAACTACAGGCATTTACTTGCAAAACAAAATAGGAGACCAATTATGAATGATCACATTTTAATAAGATTTGGTGAATTAAGTCTGAAAAAAAGCAATCGTAACCAGTTTATTAATAAAGTCAATAATCACATAAAAAAAGCACTACAAGGCTTTTCTAAGTTAAAGTTTGAAAACCGTGGTATGCGCTACTACATAATTTTAAATGGTGAAGATGAAAATCAGATTATACCTATCTTGAAGAAAATACCCGGTATTTATTCATTTAGTTTAGTTGCGCGCTGCCAAACCAATCTTGATGATATTAAACAACTGGCAGTTGAAGTAATGAAACAAGAGGATATTGAGAATAAGAACTTTAAAGTGGAAACTAATCGGGGTGATAAAGATTTCCCAATGACATCGCTTGAGATTACTAAAGAAATAAGTCGCGAACTGTTTAAAAATATCCCTAATTTAAGAGCGGATGTTCATAACCCAGATTTTATTTTAAATGTAGATGTGAGAATAGAAGGAACTTTCATTTTCACAAAAGTGATTCGTGGCTTAGGAGGTTTCCCTGCTGGTATTTTAGGAAAAGCTTTATTAATGGTTAGTGGTGGAATTGATAGTATTGTAGCTGGATATGAGGTTATTAAGCGAGGAATGGATGTTGAGGCAATTCATTTTGCATCACCACCATATACTAGCGATTTAGCTTTACAAAAAGTTATTGATTTATTACAAACTTTAACGCCCTATACTGCTTATCAAAGTATTAACCTATATGTTGTCCCATTTACAAAATTACAAGATGCAATATATCAAAATGTTCGCGAAGATTATGGAATTACTGTGATGCGTCGAATGATGTATCGAATTGCCACGGAAATGGCAAGAAAACGTAATGCTTTGGCTATTGTTAATGGCGAAAGTGTTGGGCAAGTCGCTAGTCAAACTTTAGAAAGCATGCAAACAATTGGTTGTGTGACAACAATGACGGTACTACGTCCACTTGCTACTTATGATAAAAGTGAAATAATTGAAAAGGCAATAAAAATAGGAACATATGATATTTCTATTCGACCATATGAAGATTGCTGTACTGTCTTTGTGCCAAAACATCCCCAAATAAAACCTCGTGAAGATGTGGCTTTAAAAGAGGAAAGTAAGTTTGATTATGCTCCTCTTGTAGAAGAGGCAATAATTAATGTTCAAAAGATTATTATTAAAAATGGTGAGGAGATAAACTTATTCAAGGAATTAATTGATTTATAATTCCAAAAACTTCCATAACAAAATTATTATAAAAAGGCAAAATGTGTTTATAATAATGTTGACAGGAGGTGAAACAAATGAATAATTCATCTTTTAGCAGCAAGAATAAATTAGCTGTTCCAGGCTCGGAAAATGCTATTTCCCAAATGAAGTATGAAATTGCTAATGAATTAGGTGTTACTTTAGGTCCTGACGCAACTGCACGCCAAAACGGTACAGTTGGTGGTGAAATCACTCGTCGTCTTGTTTCTTTAGCACAATCATCTTTACAAAATAAGTAATTCAACTTTGAATGGTAAGTATAAGTAAGCTTACTAGGGTAATAAAAGTACTCACTTGTTGAGTGCTTTTTTCTGTATGACGGGCATTTATCGCAAACTGTCACTGACAAATTACAAAACTAACGAGTTAATTTAACTAACTCGTTAGTTTTTCAAGGTAGGATTGATAAACAAAATGAATTTCGTTTTGGCGAAATAACGTGGAAACATATACATAAACAAAAAAAGATAGATTCAATTTGTAGACCTTTTTTTTGAACTGTGTCAGTCCTTTAAGGGAAAGTCGAAAAGATACTAAAAGAAACTAGTTTCTTTGGTATAAAGGTTTATAACAACGTTGGCGATTTTTGAAAACAAACGATTTATTAACTTGAGAAAAAGTCAAAAATTTGGTATAATATTAATGAAATAAAGAGATTGCAAGAATGATTATTTAGGAAATTGAATGTACTAATAAACGAGGTAAGTATAATGA
>CAYJAQ010000072.1:0-5457 GCA_964368275.1 uncultured Staphylococcaceae bacterium | reverse complement strand
TAATAAATGTTTAAAAATACATATTTTTGCCAAAATAAGCAACACTAAATAAGAGGTTTTTATGAAAAAAGTTTTAGCATCCAAATCACCACGACGTCAAGAAATCTTAAAATCGAATAATATAGATTATACAATTCAAGTATCAGACATTGAAGAAGTATTTAATTATGATTTACCAGTTCAAGATGCTGTAGCAGATTTAGCATACCAAAAGGCTAGTAACGTTTTTAACCACTTAGTAGATAAAGAAGATACAATTGTTATAGGCGCTGACACTATTGTTGTAATTGATGATATTGTTTTAGGCAAACCTAAAAGTTATGAACATGCCTTTGTGATGCTTAGTGCACTACAAGGAAAAGAACATCAAGTAATGACTGGTGTGGCCTTAATGACTAAAACAAAAGTCCAAAAATTTGTGGAAATCACCAATGTGTATTTTAAGCCGATGTCTTCTGAAGAAATCACTGAATATATTAATAGTGAAAATGTATATGACAAAGCTGGCTCGTATGCTATTCAGGGTAATGCTGGAAAATATATTGAAAAAATCGAAGGCGATTACTACAATGTTATGGGATTACCGATTAATAGATTAAAAAGGGAATTAAAGAAAATTGAGGAGGAGTAAATGAATAAAATATTAAAATTACTTATTGGTGCAATATCAGCTGTAATGTTGATAATGCTTGCGTCTATGCCACTTGTTACAGTTGGCACAGAATCGTATGGTTTAATTAAATATATTACTACTAGTTTTAGCGGCATGAAAACTTTAATAACTGATGGTACGCGCACAGAAATGGTTCGTTTTCTCGTTTTAGTAGGAAAACTTGCCATTGTTATTTTCTTAGTTATTCCTCTAATAACATATATTGTCACAGCAATTCGTGGCATTCTTGGTGGCATTTTTACTAAGAAAAAGATTAATTCATTTTTCCCTACTCTAGTTGGTATGATATTTACTGGTTTTATAATTGCATTAACAAATTATTTTGCCTTAAAGTTTGATCCAGCTACTTCTACTAATAGATTTGCTTTATCATTATTTGAAGTATTCTCGGTACATTCTTGGAGCGCATTACTATATATTTCATTGGTTGTATCATTCACAATTTTATCATTGACATTATTTGCTAACTCTTGTGATAAACAATCTTTAATTGAAGAAAAAGCGAAAGCAGCAGATGAAAAATAGACATTAGGAGCGCTCTGTTAAATTACTATATTTTTGACAATAAGAAAGGAAGAAGAACATGCAGAAATTTGCTATTATAACTGACTCTTGTAGTGATTTAAGTAAAGAACTACGCGAAAAAAATGAAATTGATTATGTCCAAATGAATATCGTATTAGATGAAAAAGAATTACCAGCAAGTCTTGATTGGGATATATATACTCCTAGAGTAATGTATGACTGGATGCGCGAGGGAAAAGTACTAAAAACTACGCAAGTTCCCCAAATGCTTTATTATGAACGCTTTAAAAAATATATTGAAGATGGATACGGTATTCTATCAATATCTTGCTCATCAGCCCTTAGTGGTTCAGTTAACACTAGTTATGTCGTTCGTGATTTATTATTAGAAGAATATCCCGATGCTGAAATATATTGTATTGATACATTAAACTCTTGTTTAGGCGAAGGACTAATAGCATTAACAGCGGCTAATATGCGCAGAAGCGGTAAGAGCTTACAAGAAGTAGCTGAATGGATTGAAGCTAACAAGCTTAAAGTAAATCAAGTTGCTACAGTAGAAAGTTTAGAATACTTAAAAAGAGCTGGGCGAGTAAAAACTTCAAGTGCTTTTTTTGGTAATATTTTTGGGGTAAAACCAATTATTATTTCTGATGCTATAGGTAACAATTATGCATTTAAAAAAGTAAAAGGTCGCAAAAATTCTTTCACAGAATTAGTTTCTCTAGTTAATGAATACATTGAAAACTCCGAAAATCAAACTATCTTGCTAGGTCACGCTGATTGTATTGAAGATGCAGAAACTATTAAAGAAATGCTACTTGCTAATGTAAAGTGCCAAGGTGTATATATCGATTATATAGGACCTATTATTGGTGCATCAACAGGGCCGGGAACAATTGGCATTTATTTCTTTGGTAAAGAAGTAACAATAGTTGGTGAAAAATAGTGAATAAAATAATTATTGATGTTTTTGGCTGTGACAATACGCCTAGTGAAATTATAACTGGTGCATTATTAGCATTGCATGAAAACAGTGATTTTAGCATTATTCTGGCAGGAAATGAAGCAATAATAAACCAAGAATTAGAATTACAACAATACGATAAAAGACGGGTTGAAGTGCTTGATGCAAAAGAAGTAATAGATAACAATGATATACCAACAACCGCCATTCGTACTAAGAAAGAATCTTCTTTAGTAAAAGCAATGTTTAAACTAAAAGATGATTCAGAAGTTGTTGGACTAATATCAGCAGGGTCAACCGGTGCAGTTTTGTGTAGTGCAACTTTACAATTAGGTAGATTAGAAGGAATTAGCCGTCCTGCACTAGCAACATTTCTACCTACAGAAAATAATGATTATGTATGTCTTTTAGATTGTGGTGCTAATGTCGATGTTAAGCCTGATGTACTAGAACAATTTGCTCAAATGGGAAAGATATGTATGCAAACCATGTATGGTATAAAGTCACCTAAAGTAGCACTAGTTTCCGTAGGTACAGAGGATAAAAAAGGAAATGAGTTTTCAAAAGCAGCATTTCTAAAATTAAAAGAAAGTAATCTAAATTTTGTAGGCAATATGGAAGCACGCGATGCTTTAACGGGTAAATATGATGTACTTGTGGCAGATGGCTTTACCGGTAATGTATTATTAAAGTCGATAGAAGGAACAGCTAAACTGGTAATGAAAAAATTTATCACTAAGTTATATAGTGATAAAAAAGAGATAACTCCATTTATTAAGAGTGCTGTAGCAGAAGCAATGGCAGAAATGGATTTTAATTCACGCGGTGGTGCTGTTTTTCTCGGTGTCAATAAAATAATTGTAAAAGCTCATGGCGCAGCTAATCAAAGTACAATTAAAAATTGCATTCTGCAAGTACAGCTGCTTTCCCGAGGAAATCTAATTGAAAATATAAAAAGTAATATTTAAAAAACAAAATATTATACAATAATTTGACATATTCACAAGCCCTATAATAGATGGTTTGTCGAAAAATGAAAAAAGATACCTCACTTAGGGGTATTTATTATACTTAAAAAGGGAACCAAAACATACCATATAGGTATGTTTTTTGCCTAGATAGGAGATATAAAGGAAAATTAATTCAAGCCACAATGTACCAAACAACAAACTTCATAGAAGAGCCATCATCAACTGAATCAATCAATGAAATAAACCTTTATAGCTATTTTGCATAAAAAAGAAGGGGGGTCTGTTTAAAATTTTGTTCAATGATTTATTAAATATAAAAAGGCCTATATACTCACTTATAATATGAGTATATAGGCCTTATTTTTTCAGTGTAATTTTTGACAGACTAATTATCAACAATAATTTTTATTTACCTAAAGAAAGCAACTTAGTGTTATTTCCTTTTCTTATGTTGTTATTAATGACTATTTATTAGCACATTACTTATTTTTATTTGTTATATTGGCACGTTTGGCAATGTCCATTAATTCACTTTCATTGAAGTCATATTCTTTTCCACAAAAATGACATACAGTATGGGCGCCATGCTGAGTATTTATCATATCTTCTACTTCATCATATCCAAGTGTTAATATACCATTTGCAAAACGTTTTTTATTACAAGTACAGCGGAAGTTTACATCTGTTGTATCTAAAAACTTTACATTATTGCCAGCTATCATTGTTACAATATCTTCGAGAGTTTTCCCATCTTTAAACATTTCGCTAATTGGTGGAAGTTCGTTTATCCTAGCTTCTAATAAATCAATTATTAAGTCCGGTGTATCTGGTAGTAATTGAACAATAAAACCACCTGCATGAATTGCTAAATTGTCTTCGCCAACTAATACTCCCAAAGAAACGGCGGATGGTACTTGTTCACTTACTGAGAAATAGTAGGCAAAATCTTCTCCTAATTCACCATTAATGATTGGTACGGAACCAATAAATGGTTCTTTTAATTTTAAATCTTTTATAACACTAATAAAGCCGCTTTCGCCAACGGTCTTCTTAACATTTAACTTATTGCTATCAGCATATTCAAAATGGCAATGAGGATTAGAGCAATATGCTCTAACATTACCATGAGCATCAGCATCAACAACGATTATACCTATTGGTCCATCGCCTTCTACTTTGATAGTAGTTGTTTCTGCAAGTTTTAGCATAGAACCCATCATTAAGCCTACACTCATTGTTCTACCAACTGCTGCGGTAGCACTTGGATAATAGTTTAACCGCTCAACAATTGTATTTAACGCATTTGTACAGTTAACCGCATAAATTCTTACATGTTCATCAAAGCCTAAAGCTTTTACTAAATAATCTTTCATAGTAGCCTCCATAAATTATTATATCACATTTCTAAAATATTACCAAAGAAAAAAGGGTAATTTTTACCCTTTATTGCCAATTGATTATTCTTCCTCTTCTGGTAACCCAGCAATATTATGGAATAAGTCTTGAACATCATCAATTTCATCTAACATATCTTGTAGGCGTTTAAAGTGTTCAATGTCTTTTTCATTAGTCAAGGTAACAGTGTTTTGTGGAACATAAGTAATAGTGTCTTCATCAAATACTAAATCTGGTTTAGCTGCTAGTAATGCATCTTTTACCGCTTGGTAATCACTACTTTCAGCATAAACTGTTGTATAGCCATCTTCAGTAACAATATCAGCTACATCACAATCAGCAGCCATAACAGCTTCTAATGCTTCTTCATCAGTCATTCCTTCAAATGTAAATACAGCGTAGAAATTAAACATGTGACGAACGCAACCTGCAACACCTAATTTACATCCACAGCGAGTTAAAGCAATTTTTACAGCTGTTAGGGTGCGGTTTTCATTATCTGTTAAACACTCAATAATAAGTAAGCTATTGTTAGGTCCGAAGCCTTCGTAGCGAACTGGTGAATATGATTCCATACTACCACCTTTTGCTTTTTCAATTGCACGTTTGATAGTATCAGCGTTAACTTGTTCACGTTTTGCTTTTTCAATTTCTCTTTTTAATGTTTGATTTAGTTCAGGATCAGGAACACCAGATTTAGCCGCAACATAAATGGAACGACTATATTTGTTATTTAATTTTGATTTTGCTGCAGCGGTTTTCGCCATTGATGCTGCACGAACTTCATGTGCTCTTCCCATATAATAAATCTCCTTTTTAAATTATATTATTATTATATCATAAAAGACTATAAAAATAAAGTTATTTGTTCAATTTTTATGTTGTTCAATATTTTGGTGTTGAAGCTGAAACTAGTGATACTTTGG
>CAYJAQ010000071.1:0-5468 GCA_964368275.1 uncultured Staphylococcaceae bacterium | reverse complement strand
AAGTAATATGGAATATGGAATAATTTACTTAGGCTGGTATAGTAAATAGTTTGAAAATATGTCGATAGGAGTGACTACTCTCATAAGTAGAAACTCCTTTTTTTACACTCTTTTTATACTTGTCCAAAAATTGCTAAAATATGATATTTAAAGAGGCTATAATATATAAGAGGTGTGGATATGTTTAAAAAAATAAATTTAGTTATTGTTGCTTTTTTTAGTGTTTTAACGGTAATGTTAGATATTGGTTTTGTTCTATATATACCACTGCTATTGTTCTATTTATTAAGAGATGTAAAAAATATTTATTACATGATAATCCCTGGTATTTTAGCGTTGTATCTGTTCACAGGTCTAACTTATATGATTCCCTTTTTAATTATGCTAATTGTAGTTCTATTTATACTATGGATAATGAGCAAACTAGCAAAGGGATATTACATATATGGTTTTGTTTTACTTTTAAATATCTTAATGCAATACTTAGTGTTTAAGGGAATTAGTAATTGGTGGCGCTTCTTATTGCTAACTGCGATAAGTTTACTTCTATATTTATACTTTGAACGTAATTTAATTGAATCATTAAAAAGTAAAAGCACCTTTTTTAACAGTGCTTATTTAGAAAATATTATTTTTTTGATTGCTGTAATTGGTGGTGCTTCTGCGTATGTTTACAATATAAATTTAGGGTTTTTAGTAAGTGTATTTTACGCAATGTATATGGCTAAAAGCAATCGTAATATATATGCTATGTTATATGGTATTATGTGTATGTTAATTCTAATATTCTATTTTGAAGTATCCGAGGCTATTTTTATACCATTAATTGTTGCTCTCTATTTATTGCCATCTGTTTATCCGCTGCTAGCCTTAAATGTTTTTTCAGTAGCTGTCTTTTTTGCGAAAACAACTTATAGTGACTATTATATTGTAGGGATGATGATTACTAGTATAGTTTTTGAAATTTTTAAAATGTATATTGCAAAAGAATACAAAAAAGATGAGGAAGTAAAAGAACTAATATATACACAAGTTGCCACAAACCTAAGCGAAGAAGTGCTCCGTTTTACTCAGTTTTTGGATCGTTTTGCTTCTAGTTTTCAAGTGCCAAAGGAATATAATGAAAAGCTATCTGAAGGAATAAAAACAATTGTTCAGAATCATTGTGCTAAATGTGAAAAACGTAAGGAGTGCTTTGATAAAAATAAAGGAAATATGTATATATATTTTAGAAATCTTCTTCAACAAAGTGATAATCAAAAAGAAGACTATTATGATTTTTTTCGTTCTTGTTTACACATTAAAGAAATTGAAAATACGACTAAGCGTCTAAGTAGCCGAATTGATTATACAGTATCACCTTCTAATAATAATGCTCTAATCGCTCAGATAACGGGAGTATCTAATGCAATTAGAAAATACGCAGTTGATCTAGTCTCTAAAAATGAAATAAGCTACGAGATTTTAAAAGAAGCAAAAACGCGTATTATTAATTATGGCTATGACATATGCTATTTTGAGATAGAAAGAGCATTTGATGAAGATTTTATAATAAGAATTGGTATAAAGGATGTTAATTTTGTTGATGCAAAAAAAGCAATAAAGATAATATGCGATAGTGTTTTTCCTCATCCAGTTACCGTTAGTTTGGAAAAAAAGGATAAACATAAAATTTATGTAAAAGTAATTCCTGAGTTAAAATTAGATATAATTTATGGCTACGGTTCAATGTCGTCAGATGGCAGTAATATATGTGGTGACAACTATATTATTAAAGAACTCAACAATGGTAAATTCATCAGTGCAATATCTGATGGTATGGGTAAAGGCTATAGTGCTTTTTGTGAAAGTGATATGACATTAAAATTAGTTCAAGATGTTATTTCCTTAAACCTTGATTCTACATCAGCCTTAGAGATTCTTAATACTTTCTATGTAATCCAAGATTATCTGGAACGCTATGCTACCCTTGATTTATTGGAAATTAATCGATATAACTTAACTGCTCGTTTTTATAAGATGGGTGGCACAACTTCATATATTGTTAGGCAAAATGGTAACATCGAAAAAATAATTAATAAAAGTTTACCATTTGGCATTGATGAGACCATTAATAATTATGATTACAAGTTAGAAAATGGAGATTTAATACTAATGAGTAGTGATGGAATATTTGAAAACATTATTGAAAAGACAAGCATTGAGGAGTTTATTGCCAGTATTAAAGATGATTCGCCTCAGAAAATTATCTATCAATTGTTAAACTATACCAGTCACCAAAATTTAAAAACTAATGATGATATGACGGTAATTGCTTTAAAGGTGAAAACAACAGGTTAGTTGTTATGGGAAATTGATTATAAAATAAATTAAAAAGGAATCACTCGGCAGTAGTACTACCAGTGATTCCTTTTAATAATAACGGCGGGTACTTTTCTCAACAGAACCTTTCCAACGATCCATTCCCCCGACAACATTAGTTACATTATAATTCAGTTCTGTTAAAAACTTACTAGCTGTCATACTTCTAGAACCATTTTTACAAATAATGAAATAGTGCTTTGCTTTATTGATAAACAAGAAGTGTTTTTCTAAAAGCAGTGTTAAAGGGATATTAATGGCTCCCTTTATATGATTTTCTTCGTATTCGTAGGGTTCCCTTACATCAATTATTCGGCAATTATAAGTGGTTTGATAAACCTTAAAAAAATTCAACGTTGACATCTCTTTCATAACTACACCTCATTAGTAGTATTATACAATGCTCTACTTAAAATAAAGGTAATAATTTGTCCACAAAAAAATAAATTTTATGATATAATATATTTGGTGATTATATGTATAAAAAGCTATTAAAAATATATCCGAATAGAATTATTGAAAACATTAGTAATTATGATCCTGAGAAGTACTATTATTTCTACAATGAGGATGGTAAACTATTTGGAATTGAGAAAACTATTGCTAGTAATGAATATCAATTGATTAAGTCACTTTACGTTGAAAAGACTTTTCATTACGATAACATAATGAGCGAAAAAATTCATGAATACTTATTTGAAAAAGGTCCTTACCCTTTTAATAAAGAAACTGGTCGCTTTTTACTATATCGCGGATTAATTGATAATGATCAGGTAAATAGCCTATTGAAAGATATCTATCAGGAAATTGAAATCATATCATACCGTGACTTAAAAATTGTTTTCTATTTTAAACATTTTGAAGAACGGCTTTCGGAACTGTCTAAAACAATCAGCGATGATTTTGGTTCATATTTGATTATTCATGATGGTATATTCTTTAATACTTTAACTAAAGGTAGTGATTTAATTACCTATATTAATGCTTATATTAATTCGCCCGTTATTTATCAAAAAGACTATACGGATGTATCAGATCTATTGTTTGATATGCCAAAACAAAATGCGAGTGAAGTGATTGAGATTATTAATAAAAACATTTTAGATAAAGTTTTAACAAACGCTAATAACTTGGAGATTATTGATGCTTTCTTTAAAAATGAACTTAATGTTTCAAAGACTTCAAAAGTTTTATATATGCATCGAAATAGTTTATTAAACAAGTTAGATAATATATCAAAATGCATTGGTCTTAATATTCAAAATTTTAAGCATGCTTGTGCTATTTTAGTTTTAATGAGTACTCGTAAATAGATGATGATAGACAAATTGCCTAGATTTTTAAAAAAAGTCTAGTTAGTTTGTCTATTTTTTTAATTACATTTATATGTTATAATATTAGTGTAGAAAAACTATGCCAAGGAGGGAAAAAATGGCAACTGTTGAACTTAAAAATATAAACAAAATTTATGACAATAATGTGCAAGCTGTATTTGATTTTAATTTAAAGATTAAAGACCGTGAATTTATTGTTTTCGTAGGTCCATCTGGATGTGGTAAGACTACTACACTTAGAATGGTAGCTGGACTAGAAGAAATTACCAGTGGACAATTATTAATTGATGACGAAGTTATGAATGACGTAGCTCCTAAAGATCGTAATATTGCGATGGTTTTCCAAACTTATGCTCTATATCCTCATATGACAGTTTATGATAACATGGCGTTTGGCTTAAAGTTGCGTAAATTCTCACGTGATGAAATTGATCGCCGCGTTCAAAACGCAGCCGAAACATTAGGTTTAAAACCATACTTAGATCGTAAGCCAAAAGCACTATCTGGTGGTCAACGTCAACGTGTTGCTTTAGGCCGTGCTATCGTTCGTGATGCAAAAGTATTCTTAATGGACGAACCTCTATCTAATCTAGATGCTAAATTACGTGTTCAAATGCGTTCTGAATTAATCAAATTGCATGAATCTTTAGGAACAACTACTATTTATGTAACCCATGACCAAATCGAAGCTATGACTATGGCTAATCGTATTGTTGTTATGAAAGATGGTTGGATTCAACAAATTGGTGCACCAAAAGAAATCTATGACTTCCCTAATAATGTCTTTGTTGGTGGATTTATTGGAACACCTCCAATGAACTTTATTGAAGGTAAAGTTGGTGAAGATGGTGTATTTGAATTTGGATCGCACAAACATGGTGTATTCCGTCTAGCAGTTCCGAAAAAACAATTTGATGTATTAAAGGAACAAGGCTACTTAGATACAAAATTATTATTAGGTATTAGACCAGAAGACTGCCATGATGAAGCATCATTTATTGAAAAACATCCTGAATCTAGAGTTGAAGCTAAAGTTGAAGTATCGGAATTACTAGGTGCTGAATCACAAATCACTGTAAAATTCCCGAGCGAAGATGTTATGGGACAAATGGTAACAGCAAAAGTAAAAGCACGTACAGACATTCATACTAACGATATGTTCACAATGGCTTTAAATATGAACAAATGCCATTTCTTTGATATGGAAACTGAATTAAGAATTCAACCTATTAAGAAACGTGTAAATCAAGAGCTTGAAATCGAAGCAAACGTTTCAGAAGAACAAGCACAATAATTGGATAAATTAGCCATCGTATGATGGCTTTTATCTTACTAAAAAAGGGGGCATATGAAAGAAAAAGAAATTTTGTATCTTAAGAAAAACAACCGGGCTATTATAGTAGTAACGCAAAATGGTGAAAGTATATTGCCAGTGACTATTGAAACATTTCTAAATGGCTTTTGTATTAACGCTTTAACAACTCTACAGGGGCGTATTGTTGCTATCAAACAAAAATATAACATTAGAAAGAATGTTCCTATATATATCTCACATCAACTATTTCTATTCTCTACTTTCAATAAGCGAGACTTGAATAATATATATATAAATGCTTATAATATACTTACAATCAAAAAAGATGCGGAAAACAATGCTGTTATTATTTTCAAAAATAGAAGTGAACTATTAATAGGCAAAAAATACGAAATAATTAAAAGTTATTACGAAAAAGCGTTAATTATAAATAATGATATATTAAAAAAGAATATATG
>CAYJAQ010000070.1:0-5579 GCA_964368275.1 uncultured Staphylococcaceae bacterium | reverse complement strand
CAATTCCAGGTGCGCGTAGATATGGGAGAACCAAACTTTCATAAAGATGCTATGGGTTTTCTTGGTGTTGGTGAAATGTTTAATTACCCCCTAAAATATCAAAGAAGAACTTACCAAGTATCAAGTGTCTTTATGGGAACTTATCATTCTGTAATATTTGTAAAAAACTTTGAAAATGACCTAAAAAAGGGCCTAGAATCATATATCTGTATGAACAACATCTATCAGCACCAAACCAATGTTAATTTTGTTAAAGTTCTTGACAATCACACTTTTCAGATTAAAACATATGAAAGAGGTGTTGGCTACACAAAAGCTTGTGGAACAGGTGCTTGTGCTAGTTTTGTGATTGGTGAAATGCTGAAGAAATGCGATAGTTACATCGATGTCATCTTAGAATATGGTACGCTTCATATTGAAAGAGCGGATAGTCATATTATCATGACAGGGCCAGCAGAAAGAGTATTTTCTACAACAATAAATATATATTAAAAATAAGAAAAAGCAAACCGCGGTTTGCTTTTATTCTTCATTTAGGATAGTTTTATAGTCACTAATTTCAACAAGTCGTAATTTATATAAGTGACCAAGAGCTCGCTTAAAGGCACTCTTACTCATGTGAACTTCTTTCATGATTTCGGCAGGTTCTGATGCATTGCCTAAATTCATAATATTACCACGCGAACGCATATAGTTAAGTAGATAATCACTATCACTAATTCTCGTTACTTCCTTTTGCTCAATCATCGTACCATTATATTCATCATTAGCATTAACATTAATAATCTTAGGACTAATTGTTTCGCCAAGCCGATAATTCTTTCTGGTTAAACTGCGGTGAATAAAGATGAAATCAAATTCACTAGTGTATACACCATATCCTTCTGGTGATATATGTGAGACTACACCAGTAATTATATCATTAATTTCATAATTATGAGGACCATATATGCGATCGGCTTTATTGATAATTCTAGCAACCAACTGATCACTCTTCACTTTTAATGTGCAAGGTAGGGAATCACCAACAATTGGCCAAGCCTTTTGATTAATGGTTAAAAAGTCTTTAGATAGTAGAATATCTTTATTAATGCCAATATTGACAAAAACACCAGCTTCATTAATATCAACCACTTTTACAAATCCATAGGTAGTAGTAGTTATTAGCGGTTTTTCTAAGGTTGCGCAAAGCCGTTTCTTTTGATCATAATAAAGGAATGCTAAAACTTCTTCGTTTTCATTTAATTTGCGTGGTGTCTGATTAAAGTGTAAAAACACTTCCTCATATCCATCACTTAATGTATAACTTATATCGGTTTCTCTTTTTACTGTAAGTTTATTAATTTGCCCAATTTGTAAAGCCATATTATTCACCATTCTTTCTTCCTAATTATACACTAGATTTGTTGACAAGTCAAAAAACCCGAGAATAAAAAAGCAATTTAGTTATTAGATTGCTTGAAAAGAAGAGAAAAATATGTTATAATAACTAGGCTGTAAATTAAAGATGCAGCACTATTCCGCTACTATTGTCATGATAGGTATGAATATCGTTAGGATATTTCCTAATTAGAAAAAGGAGTGTTATATATGAGTCAACAGCTTATGGAAGCCGTAACTAGATCTTATTTAAAGAACGATGTTCCAGCTTTTCGTCCTGGTGATAATGTAAGAGTACACGTAAGAATTAAAGAAGGTGAACGCGAAAGAATTCAGATTTTCGAAGGCCTTGTTATTGCTCGCAAAGGTGGCGGCATCAGTGAAACATACACAGTTCGTAAGATGTCTTCAGGTATTGGCGTAGAAAGAACTTTCCCAGTTCATTCACCAATGGTAGCTACTATCGAAGTAATTCGTCATGGTAAAGTTCGTCGTGCTAAATTACATTACATCCGTAAACTTTCAGCAAAAGCTGCACGTATCAAAGAACGCAGATAATGAAACAAAGAAGTTGTGGTATACCACAGCTTTTTTTGGTTAAAAATTCTAAAATATTTACCAATAAAAAAACATAATAATTTGTTATATAAATGAAGGGAATACCTTCATTCGACACTCGGAAAGCACCTCTCTCCCTTAGAGGTGTTTTCTTGTTTATTTGTTGTATTTTTTTTATGTTTGTTATATAATAATACATAGGAAGTGATTATAATGATAAAGTTATTAGCAAAACTATTTATTAAAGATTATGAAAACTATAATGATAATAATGTCCGTACTAGTTATGGCAAGCTAAGTGGCTTTGTCGGAATTATTAGTAATGTTCTTTTATGCGTAATTAAAATTATTACAGGTGTATTATCGGGCAGTATTGCGATTATTGGTGATGGTATAAATAACCTTGCTGATGCGGGATCATCAATCGTTACACTTATTGGGTTTCGGCTTGCTAATGAACCGGCTGATGCTGAACACCCCTTTGGTCATCAACGCATTGAGTATGTAACAGGATTAATTGTATCATTTATTGTTATTGCAATTGGGATTATTTTAGGAAAATCGTCAATTGAGAGTATTATTAGTGGTAGTAGCGATTTAGAATTTAGCATCATCACAATTGTTATTTTAGCAGTATCAATTTTTATAAAGTGTATGCAAAGTTTATTCTATTACCGAGTTAGCAAATTGATTGATTCAACTGCTTTGAAAGCATCAGCAGTCGATAGCTTATATGACTGTATTTCCACGGCTGTTGTTTTGATATCTTGTGTAATCTCTAAGATATGGTCTTTAAACCTTGATGGTTACATGGGATGCATTGTTTCAGTTATCATTATTATTAGCGGTATTGATCTGGTAAAAGAAAGTATTTCACCACTAATTGGTGAAGCACCAAGTGAAGCATTCATTGATCATATTAGTGAAAAAATTAAAAGCTATGATGGTGTTTTGGGAATCCACGATATGGTTATTCACACATATGGGGCTACGAAGATATTTGTAAGCGTTCATGTTGAAGTTGATAGTAGCATTAATATCAATGTTAGTCATGATATAGTCGATAATATTGAAATGGATTTTTTGAAGGATGAACATATTAATCTTGTTATTCATATGGATCCCATTGACACCAAATGCGAAACTACCATGGCATTAAAAAGTAAAGTTCAAGAAATTCTGCACGATATAGATCCAGTTATTATGTTTCATGATTTTCGTATTGTAATTGGCACTACCCATACTAATGTATTATTTGATGTTGTCGTACCGATTAGATATGAATACACAGATGAGGAAATTAAAACTTTAATTTCCACAAAAGTAAAAGAATATGATAATTCACTTAATGTAGTAATTACAGTTGATCACAATCTTAGTAAAGCACAGAAAGTAAATTAAAACACTAAAGTTTTCTTTAGTGTTTTTTGCATTATTTAAAGAGAATACCAATCGCAAGTAGTCCAAACAGTAATACTTGATGGGCAAAATATAACCAAAGTGTATTTTTCCCGAAAAAGCAAACTACCCCTCGTGGTATATTCCAAGGTATAATTGATTGCTTTTCTTTGTATAAAAGGCGACCAACAATAATCCCTAGCACATATATACTAAAACGAGGAAAGAGTGGTTGATAGTCAATAGTTGCGTAATTCTTTGGCAGAAAATTAAAAGGCAGTAGTAAACTTAGGAATTTATTATCCGTTACAAAGTAAGGCATTGCTGGGTCTTTAATAAAGAAAATTGGAATAAGGCCTAATAAAGCAACAATTAATAGTTGGTAGTTTTTTAGTTTATTAAGAAGTGGTGTTAGCAACATACATACAGCAAGCACATGGAGAATACCAAAATGTACAGTAAAATTGCCAAAGCCGAGAAGGCTTGCACACCAAGTGCCAAAGGTAAAAAGTAGTGCTACGATACCAACCTTTATTCCTCTTTTTAAGTTATTGCGCGAAAGTGTTGCTGAAATGCCGGATAAGAACATAAAGAGACCCCAGCAGAGGAAAAAGTTAATGTATACTTGAGCATTACTATTAACATTGCTCTTATAACGATAACACCAATCACAAAAAGCTTTTAGTTTTTCATTAGTGTATAATTCGCCAAAGATAAATCCCATATCATAAGTAAAATGATCCCAGGCCATCATTAGAAAAGCAAATCCTCTTAAGGCATCAATCTCCCAAATGCGCTTAGCTTTTTTAATTTCTATGGTTGCTGATAATTGTTCTTCCATAAAGCACCTCAATTTTCTTTATTATAACACTATTATTAAAATGTGCCAAAAATAAAAATAATAAAAGTATCTTGGAACCTTTATCTGGTCATTTGTCATATCTTAAAAGGGGTGGGAAAATGAACAAGTATTATTTAATTGGGATTAAGGGTAGCGGTATGTCAGCACTTGCTTGTTATTTGTATGACTTAGGTCATATTGTAGTAGGAAGTGATGTTATTGAAGATTTTGGTTTTAGTGATAACGTGAAGGAACGCAATATTAATGTTTTGACTTTTAGCAAGACTAATATTACTAATGAATATATCTACATTGTCAGTGCAGCGTATGATGAAAGCAGCGAGGAACTAAACGAAGTAATAAAAAGAGGATATAAATATTGGTATTATCATGATTTTATTAGTACCTTACCAGGAAAGCATATTGCAATTTGTGGAACGCATGGGAAAACAACAACGACAGCAATGATAAAAGATCTATTGATAAATGAACCTATTGCATATATAATTGGTGATGGAACGGGGAAAGCGCAGAAAGATTATCAATATTTAATCTATGAAGCGTGTGAATATCAAGAACACTTCTTAGCATATAATCCTGATTTATTGATAATCAATCATATTGAACTTGATCACCCGGACTACTACAGAAGTTTTGATGAAGTGGTTAACGCCTTTAAAAAATTTGCTAAAAAAGCAAAAACTATTATTACAAAAGCTAGTCAAGCTATATATTTTAAAAATAATGAATTAATAACTTTTGGTGAAAAAGGAAAATATATTATTAAGAAACAAATTGAAACGCCAACTGGTTATCTTGTTGAGATTAATAACGAAGTGTTTGAACTACCTTTTTTTGGCAAACATATGGTGGATAACTTCTTAAGTGCTTATGTAACTGTTAAAGAATTAGGATATAGTGACGATTATATAAAGGCTAATATTAAAAATATTAAAATGCCAAAAAGAAGAATGACTGAATACTCTTTAGGAAATAGCATTCTAATTGATGATTATGCCCATCATCCTACTGAAATTAGAGCACTTTTTGACAGTATTTCACAAAAGTATCCAGCTCATACAAAGAATGTTATTTTTCAGCCTCATACATATTCGCGAACACTTGCACTATCCGATAACTTCAACCGTTCACTTGCTTTGTTTGATAAAGTATATATAGCACCAACCTTTACATCCAAAAGAGAAGCAAAAGACGAAAAGCTCCAAAAACAGGTAGATTACATTTTTCAAAACTTTTCAAAATTTGAACCTGCCATTCTCAATCAGATAGATCCAAACGAGAGAGCAATTTGGTTATTTTTAGGCGCTGGAAATATTGATTTATATCTTTTAGCCTTCTTAAACAATCGTTAGTTTTTATTTTAAATAATAAACATAAAAGG
>CAYJAQ010000069.1:0-5903 GCA_964368275.1 uncultured Staphylococcaceae bacterium | reverse complement strand
TATTGTATAATATTTGTTTGTTGTTTAAATTTTTAATCTTTCTTCTTGCGTAGTACTAGTGCTATTAACGGCGTAGTAAACATTATCGCAATTATGCCAGATGATTTCTTTTTGCAACCATCTTTTGGATCAATTGGTGCTTCTATTTCTTGATATATTGGCTTGATATTTAAATCTTTTTGTACATCATCAAATGATTCACTCCATGAATCAAAAGTATATCCTTCTTTTTCCGGTGCATTTGGGGCAGTTGCAGAAGCACCATATTCTACTTTTTCAGACTTAATCACTGTACCATCTTCAGTAGTGAACTTCACAGTATATTCATTTACTTTTTCAGAATATACTGCTTTTATCGTTTTATTACTAGTTACATTGGTAAAGCCTTGATCCCAGCCGGTGAATATATATGTATACTGTGGCGTTGCAGGTTTTGTAGGATTTGTGGGTGCAGTAGCTGAAGCACCATAATTAACAATTTCTTCTTTCAACACATTACTATTCTCATCAACAAAAGTAACTATGAAAGTAACAAGAGTAGTAGTATATATTGCCTTGACCGTTAGCGATTCTTTTATATTGCTATAGTCTTGGTCCCAACCTGTAAATGTATAGGTATGTTCTGGTGTGGCTGGAATTGTTGGATTTGCTGGTGCAGTAGCTGATGCTCCATACTCAACCATTTCACTTTTTAACACTGTATTATCGCTATTAATAAAAGTAACTTCATACTTATTGCGCACTGATTCATAAGTTGCTTTAACAATTAGTGACTCTTTTACATTATTATAATCTTGATTCCAACCCGTAAATGTATAGGTATATTCAGCATTACCTGCCTTTTCCGGATTAGTTGGAGCTTTTGCTGATTCTCCATATAAAACATTAACTGTCTTTATTAAGGTACCATCATCATCTAAGAATTGAACTTGATAAATATTAAGCGTTTGTGTATATGTGGCTTTAATGGTTGTATCAGCAAGAACCGTTTTATACGTTCCATCCCAAGATTTAAACTTATATGAATACTGGGCATCGCCAGTGCGTTCTGGTGCAGTTGGTGGAGTTGCATCTCCACCTAGTAAAACTGATTCCGTCTTTAACACTTTGTCATCATAATCTACAAAGATTACAGTACAATATGTAGGTGCTGCTATCGGAAGAGCACTATACACCGCATTAACGACTAAATTACTTTGGACATTGGTAAATGTCTTATCCCAACCCGTAAATGAATAGAAATATCCACCACTTATTGGTTTTGTCGGATTTGCTGGTGCAGTAGCATCAAAGCCCTCATACACATTTTGAAGAGAAAGGACAGTGCCATCATAATTAACAAATTTTACTTCATAGGTTTTTGGCAGTGCTGTAAACACCGCATTAATATTTAAATCTCCCGTTACAGCACTGAATGTTTTATCCCAACCAGTATGTTTGTATGTTAAATCCCCGACTGTTTTATTTGCAACTATTGGCGCAGTTGCACTTAAGCCAAACTTAACAGTTTCTGTTTTTAAAAGATTATCGCCATCATAGAAGTTCACCGTGAATGATTGCTCTATTGGCGCTTTTTCTTTATATACAACTATTTCAAACATACCAAACTTTTTATTATCTTGTTTGTATTTTCCTATTATTGTTGTTTTACCTTCAGCAAGAGCATTTATTGTTCCCCATTCGCTGATAGTTGCTACGCTAGGATTACTAGATGTCCAAGTATAGTCTTGCCGCGAAACACTTGGTGCATTGCTAGCTAAAAATACTGAACGGGTAAAACCAATTTGAATAGTACCCATATTAGGTAAACCATTATTTTGCGTTACTTCAGTACCATTTAATGTACTTGTGGCCGATGTATCTGTTTCTATCGTAAATGTTGGTTTAGGGATTGGCATTTCTTTAGTAGCCGCCCCTAAAGTATTAGAATAAGAAACTGGTCTAACATCATAGTAATAGAAAGTTTCCGCAGATGAATCGGTCCAAGCAATGGTACTAGTGGTTCCACCAATAATGTCATATATCTCAGAAGCATCATAGGTTAACTCATTAGCACTGCGATATATTGCATAGAACTTGGCATTTGGTAAAGCATTCCAAGATAATTTTTTACCATTTACTGTAAAGTTGGTTACACTACCCAAGGTAATGTTATCAAAGGCTTTTAATTCGGGCTGTAAAACAATTTTCGTAAAGGCTTTTGTCTTAACATTATTAAGTTGAGCTGTGGTTTTTTTAGACGTGTTATTATTATATGCTTCTTTTATATGTTTATAACTAAAGATACACACGCCATCAACATTTTCTAATTTTGTGGTATATCGCACTTGATTGTAGAACTCATTCGAATTAGTCTGCCATGAGAATCGATTGCCAGTATCATCTGCCATATATATTCCAATACCAGAATACAAGTTTACTTTAGTACCACTCACAGCTTTATTCCACCAATCCATTACATCAGCATACCCTGCAACACTGTGCTCAAATGCCCAATATGATTGAGGTAGTATATAATCAATCCAACCATTTTTAATCCAGGTATAAGTATCACAGAATAGATAAGAACTATAATGGGTTTGACCTGCTGTATTAGAACCACTTTCAATTGGTCCATTATATGAGCCATTTTTGTAAATTCCCGTCGGCGCAATACCAAATTGTACACAGCGATTATTAGCTTTATTATACACTGCTAAAGCACTATGAATATCTTTTATTAAGATATTTACCTGTTCACGGCGCCAATCTTTTTTAGAATTACTACTGTTTGTATTATAACCACTTCCATAAGTAATAAAGGTTGATTGATCGGGTTCATTAATAATGTTACCCCCATTTTCACCTAAATTAATGTAAAAGTAATCGTCAAAATGAATAGCATCAACTTCATATTTGTTAACTATTTCCATACAAGTATCAACGATAAATTTATGGACATTAGGCAAACCAGGATTCAAAATAGTTTTGCCATCATATGATAATAAGTTATTTGTATCATTGACCGGATTAACACTTGGGATAGCGCCACCCACATAATTACTATCTACTCGATAGGGATTTAACCAAGCATGAAATTCAATACCATTCTTATGACATTCTGATATTAGATATTCAAGAGGATCAAAATTTGCAAAATTGACCTTTGACCAATAATTACAAATCGGATTTAAATCGGAATCGTAATAAGCATTATTATGTGAACGTACATGAAAAATCATGGCATTTAAATTATAATACTTAAAAATTTTAATTGTACTAGCAACTTCGCTCTTCCACTGGTCAACGCTCGTATAACCGGCGATATCACCAATAAAAGTAGCTATCCATGCTGCTCTAAATTGGGTGTCAGGCTGCTCATATGTCGTAGGAATTTGCACTTCAATGTTAGTACCACGATATTTTACATTACCGCTACCATCTGCTTTCGGCAAACTCGCTAACTGATAGGCACTAATATTTACCGAGAAGCCTGTGATTATCATTAATAATAGTGCCCAACAGATTATTATTTTTTTCATGTTTTTTAACCTCAATTATCTCTTTTCTTTAAAATTAAGCATAGTAGACCCCCTAGACTAATACTACTCATTAATATAACAACAGAAGTGTCTTTTTTCTTGCATCCTTTTTTTGGTTCTGCTGTTTTGCATTTCTCTTGGGTAGGATCTTCCTCACACGTCACTTCAGCCGGTGGCGTAACTTTGCATTTCTCTTGCGTAGGATCTTCTTCGCACGTCACTTCAGCCGGTGGCGTAACTTTGCATTTCTCTTGCGTAGGATCTTCTTCGCACGTCACTTCAGCCGGTGGCGTAACCTTGCACTTCTCTTGGGTAGGATCTTCTTCGCATGTTTTTTCTACTGGTTTTAAATAACCCGCTATTATTTCATCTAGTTCAGCTTTCGAATCAGCAACAGCTTTTTCAATAGCTGGTAAAGTGCCTATTGCAATTTGGCCAAATACTTTTTTAAATAAGCGTTCAACTTTGTTGATTCCACTTGTTGTCAGTTCATTTACTCTACTATATTCAATTAATGCAATAGTAGCTGAAAGACGTTTTTTAAATAATGCAATTTCTTCTTCAAATGAAACAGGATTACGAGTAGAATTTATCTTTTCAATAATACTATTATAGACATTAGTTACTTCTTCTAGGTAACTATTAGGCATTGTTTGACTCTTATAGTAATCTTCTACTTCTGTTAATGCTTGTGTCTTTAATGCGAGCGTCGCAGGATCAGTGGTAACTAAAACACCTTTTGAATAGTCATTAGCCTTATTAACCGTTGTGATATAATAATCACCAGTTTTGGTAAACTCATAACTATTAGTATTAACATATGCTACAAATTGACTAAAATCAGTAGTATCTAAAGTAGCACTTGAAGGAACTAGCCAAACACCATAGCCCCGAACACCTTCTACTTCATCCCAAGAAATTTGGTTATCAACTACTTTAGTGTTAGTTACTAATGGCTTAGGTGCATTTTGTAATGATTTTACAAGAGCACCTGGTACTTTTTTAGCACCCCAATATGCTTCCATGACCGCTTTTGTTTGTTTAACAACTGCGTTTGTGGTCGACATTAAACTGACATATTTAAAAATAGAGAAACCACTAACTTCACGTTTTGCATTACCTACTAAAAGTTCATTTTCAAATTCATTAACATCTTTCCATGTAGTATTGTTCTCATAAGCCTTATAGACCCCTTGACCCATATATAAATTAACATTTTTGTGTCTTACTACCCAACTCCACCATTCAGTTAATTTTGTAAAACTAGCTGCTGTTGTTGCGATATCATTATATGCTTGAGGAGTTATATAATCAATCCATTCTTCATCAATCCACTTTTTAGTATCAGAATATAAGTATGGTCCATAGTGAGAAAAGCCAGTTGAATTAGAAAAATTGGGATATGTTAGTGTACCATTATCATCATAGGTGGGAATAGTGTTTTCTGGATAAATACCATTATTATATATACCAGATGGTGAAATTCCTAGTTGAACATAACGATTATTAGCCTCATTATATTCATCCATACTTTTTGATAATTGCTCAATAAACAAATCGACTTGTTTACGGCGGAAATCAGCGAGTGATAAATTTTCTGTATTATACTTGTTGCGTGATTCTGTATCATTTACTCCATCAGCATAAAAGTAATCATCAAAATGAATAGCATCTACATCGTACTTTTCAATTACTTCTAAGCAAGTATTAACAATAAAATCACGATTTTCAGGAATAGCTGGATCAAGGATTGGTCCAGAACCTGCTTCTAAAATATTTTTCTTCTTATTAATTGGATTTTCTTTTGGCGTAGAGCCTGTTGTATAATTTGTGCCTAGCCGATAAGGATTCATCCAAGCGTGAAATTCAATGCCCCTTTTATGACATTCATCGATTGTCCAAGTAAGTGGATCAAATATTGCGAAGTCAACCTTCTCCCACCAACTGGCAAGTGGATTTAGATCTGAGTCATATAGTGCATTATTATGTGTGCGTACATGAAACATGACTGCATTAATACCCCATTTATCAAAGTTATCTAACATCTTAGTAATGTCGGATTTATATTGTTCTTCACTTTGATAACTTTCTAAGTCTCCTGCAAAATTAGAAACCCATATCGCGCGTAATTCGCCGGTATTTGCCCGATATTTACTTGATACTGTCGCTGCGTTACTAGTGGTAGTATATATACCGCCTAAGCAACAAATTAAAAACATTAATGCCGCTAACATCTTTCTAATTGTTTTCATGTATTCCTCCTTTTATTACATATGTATTATACCATGTGATATTTATTTTGACAAGATAAAATGCAATAAGTATTTTAGCAAATTTTACTAATCTTCTTTTTTAGCAAAATATTTTTTAAAAGTCATAAAT
>CAYJAQ010000068.1:0-6196 GCA_964368275.1 uncultured Staphylococcaceae bacterium | reverse complement strand
ATCTTTCACTTTTGTCATACAAACCAATTTTTTTCTCATATTCATCTAGCATATTTACAACTTTTTTTAAAGTATCGTAAACAGCATTACGACTAATTGACCCACTTTCAGCAATTTCAGCAAGACTAAAATCATTGTAAAAATAGTCAATAAACATAGCTTGTTGTTTATCGGTAAATAATTTTTCATAATATGCGAATAATGTATTATAATAATCTTTCTTATCTAATATATTACTCATCATCTTGCCCCACAAATAGACCATAAATATACTCTTCTAAATCAAAATATTCTAAATCGTCCATTTTTTCACCTAGACCGACAAACTTAATCGGAATATTAAACTTATCACGAATAGCTAGAACAATTCCACCTTTACTTGTACCATCAAGTTTAGTTAAAACAACTCCCGTGATATTAGTAATTTGGGAAAAGGCTTCTGCTTGTGATAATCCATTTTGGCCAGTTGTGGCATCAATCACTAAAAGTGTTTCTTGAGGTCCATCAGGCACTTCTTTCATGATAACACGATTCATCTTTTCAAGTTCCTTCATCAAGTTAACTTTATTTTGAAGACGTCCAGCTGTATCACATAACAATACATCGTAGTTACCAGCTTTTGCTTTTAGTATTGCATCATAAATAACACTAGCAGGATCTGAACCTTCCGGTTTTGTAACAACTTCAACATCTACTCGGCGCCCCCACTCTAGTAATTGATCAATAGCACCAGCTCGAAAAGTATCACCTGCTGCTAAAAGTACCTTCTTACCCTCATTCTTTAAACGATGTGCAATTTTAGCAATAGTAGTTGTTTTGCCAACGCCATTAACACCAACAAACAAGTAAACCGATAGTTTCCCCTCAGCAACCCTCAAGTCCGAATCAATGAACTCATTTTTTAAGTACAATTCAAACATCTTATCAACAATAATTGGTTGTAATTCACTAACATTGTGAATTCCCTCAATTCGTTCATCTTCTTTTAACTCTTCAATAAAATTAAGGGTTGTCTCAACACCAATATCAGCCATGATAAAGGCATCAGTCAAATCATCGAATAATTCTTCGGTTATTTCATCATAACCCGAAAGGACAGCTTTTAGTTTTGTAAGTAATCCTGTCCGTGATTTCTTCATACCTAAATTGTATTTGTCAGCTATTTTTTGAGCTTCACTTGAAGCCACTTTCTCTTTTCGTTTAAATAAATCAAAAAATCCCATTTTAAGACCTCGCTTTTTTACTACTACCTATTATACTATATTTTCACTTTTTTTCCAAACAATATGAAAAAAATAGTCTCCCGATTACTCGGGAGACTAGGAAGGGATGTTAATAATTAAATTAACATTGTGTAGGGGATATGTGCGCTTCTCAGCGCACCATCATTATAACAAATTATTCTACGTTTGTCAAGCATTTTAGATTATTTTTTCTAATTTTCTACATTTTTTTATTTTTTATACATTCATAAATAATAAAAACTCGACAAAAGCGCTCTTTTTCGCAATCATCGAGTTATTAAATTTATTTTTCAGCTTCTTTGGTATTTTTCTTTTTTACATATAAATGGCGATTTGTTTTGCACTTTTCATTGCCACAGCGAACAACTTCGCCAACCGTGATCATTGGTGCACCACATGTTTCACATTTTTCACCATTCGGCAAACCTGAATAAGTGGCTTTACAATCGGGGAACCGGTTACATGCATAAAACATGGTTCCTTTATTACGGCCCCGAACATTGATTCGTTCAACTAACTCACCTTCTCCACATAGTGGACAAGTGATGCCCGTCTTCACAGGATCTGGTTTTGGCGTCTTCTTTATGTACTTACAATGTGGGTAACCTGAACAAGCCGTAAATTCGCCAAATGGCCCTCTTCTAATAAATAGCGGTAAGCCACAATTTGGACAAAATTCATCAGTCATCTTAGGATAAATTTTCACCATATTATCGCGAGCATTCTCCACAAGCGGCATAAATGCATCGTAGAATTTACGCACCTCATCGTACCATACTAAATGGCCAAAACTAATTTCGTCTAAAATGTTTTCCATTTCAGCCGTGTATTTTACATTAATAATCGTATTAAAAAATAGATCAAGTTGTTCACTAGTTAAGCGACCTTGTTCACTAGGCACAAAGGTCCGTTTGTCCATTGTGACATAACTACGAATCCGTAAAGTCTCCATGGTTAATGCATATGTTGATGGTCGACCAATTCCAAGTTCTTCCATTTTTCGGATTAACCGCGCTTCGGTATAGCGATATGGTGGATTAGTAAACTTCTGTTCAAAGTTTAAGTCTTCAAGTTCCAATACTTCACCAATTTTTAAAGCCGGTAAACGCGATGTGCTTTCTGCATCATCTAATGAGGCTTCTTCATAGATTTTTAAGAATCCATCGTACACAACTAGTTCACCATTAAGATTAAATAAGTAATCATTAGCATAGATATCAACTTTAGTATCCTCAATTGTTGCATCACTCATTAATGATGCCACAGCTCTATTATAAATTAAAGTATAGACTTTTAATTCGTCGCTAGCAAGATACTTGGCAATTGATTCAGGTGTTCGTTCAATTGAAGTAGGACGAATCGCCTCATGGGCATCTTGAATATGAGCACCTTTGGGTGGTGTAGGGTTTTTAGATCCTTTATAGTATTTAGCACCATACTTTTTAGTAATGTAGTTTTTAGCATCACTAATAAAATCTTCCGAAAGGCGAATTGAGTCAGTACGCATATAGGTAATTAAACCGACCCGTTCTTTCCCCATATCGATACCCTCATATAGCTTTTGCGCAATCATCATTACCCGTTTAGCATTGTAGCGAAAACGTACTCCAGCATCTTGTTGTAAAGTTGAGGTAATAAATGGCGGCTTAGATGAACGTTTACGCATTTTCTTTTGAACATCAGTAATCTCATAAGTAGCATTTTTTAATTTATTGACGATATCTTCCGTAACAGCTTGATTGGTTAAGGCAATCTTACCATTCTTGTCGCCGACAAATTTGGCTTTTAATAGTGCCTCATCTTTTTTCAATAAAGCCGTGATATCCCAATATTCTTCTTTATTAAAGGCTTCAATTTCTTTTTCTCGGTCAACTATTAATTTAAGAGCTACCGACTGCACGCGACCAGCTGATTTTGATCCAATCTTTTGTTGAAGTAGACTTGATAGTCTAAAACCGATTATTCGGTCCAAAATACGCCGAGATTCCTGCGAATGAACTAAATCCATGTCAATATCCCGATCATTTGTAAGTGCATTAATAACCGCTTTTTGGGTTATTTCATTAAAAACAATTCTCGATACTTTTGAGGGATCTTGTTCAAGAACCTCTTGTAAATGCCAGCTAATTGCTTCTCCTTCACGGTCAGGGTCGGTCGCTAAATAAACGTGCTCAGCTATACTAGCTGCTTTTTTTAGCTTTTCGACAACCGCAACCTTATCAGGTAGAATGGAATATTCCGGCTTAAAGTTATTTTCTATGTCAACACCAAACCCACCTCGGCCTTTTATCGTTAAATCACGAATATGACCAATACTTGATTCAACGTGATATTCACTACCAAGGTAATGTTCAATAGTTTTCGATTTTGCTGGGGATTCTACGATTAACAATTTCATATTGCCACCTCATTTTCGAGTTGATTATATCACTAGAACTATTTGATTGCAACTGTTTTAAACAATTTTTAACTAATAGTGCAATTTTCGAAAGATATTTCTAAGGAAAAATAGCTTGCCAAAATTGTCTAAATTAACTCAAAAAGTTACCAAAGCTCGCTTTTTTCGATTTGTTTTTTCATCTTTTATGAATAAAAATAAAGAGTTTGTACTTTTTTAAATACTATTCGACAAGCATCTTTTTTTCAATAAAATTTGTTTTTCAATTATCAAATTATAACTAAAATCACGTATAATAGTGTATAATTGCATTATCAAAAGGAAGTGAACATTTTATGCAATTTAAAAAAATCATTAAAGGAACCCTATTAACATTTATTACATTATTCTTTTTAACAGGGTGTAGAGATAAGAGCACATCTAGCAATTATTCAATTACCTATTTTCTTGATGATGACATTTATTACACTAATCAATATTCGAAAAACGAAGCCATTGTTGTACCTCCCAATCCCGAAAAGCTAGGTTATACTTTTACAGGATGGGATATAGCGATTCCTAGTAAAATGGGTGAACAAGATATTACTGTGAATGCTAACTTCACTATTAATAAATATCTATTGACTTATCGCGTCAATGATCAGAACTATAAACAAGTGGAATATGAATTTGGTGCACAAATTGCCCATATTAATCCACCAACAAGTATTAAAGGATATGAATTTGTTGGTTGGGAAAATATTCCTACAACAATGCCTGCCAATAACTTAATAATCAATGCAATATTTAAGGCTATCTCAAGAAAGATTACCTATATGGTCGATGGTAATACATACTTAGTGAATGAGTACGAATATAACGATCCAATTAGAAGCGTTCCTAATCCCGAAAAGCTAGGTTATACTTTTACAGGATGGGATATAGCGATTCCTAGTAAAATGGGTGATTACGACATTATAGCTAATGCAAAATGGGAAATTAACATTTATGATTTTACTTATTATTTAGATGATAATTTGTATATGTATAAATACAAGCTCGCAATCAATAAAATAAATAATGAACATTCGTTAGACAATTTAAAAATCGAAATATTAGACGGCACTAAAAGTGTTTTCAAGCAAACCTATTTTGTAACTGGCTTCGATATTGAATTATCATCAATACTGTCAGAGAATAAATCTTATAATTTAGTGATTAGCATTACCAACAAATTAGGTAGCAGTTCAACATTTAATGGAACAATTGTTACTCCTCTTAATAATAAAATCCCTAATCCAATAGCACCTTCTATTACCTACACAGGCATTATCGAGAAATATACAAATCAAGATGTTGTAGTAAACATTATACTCGATGAAAGCACTAAATCTTTATCTACTAATTATTATTATATTAATGGAGTTCGTACCCTATTAACTAGCAATAGAAGTGTTACTATATCCAGTGATGGTACCTATCAAATATATACTACTAGTACTATTAATAATAGCACAATCAGTAGTAACATAATTAATATCTATATTGATAAAACTACGCCATCAGTTACTAATTCTAACTATGTTTTCTCTACTAACTTAAATTCTCAAACGCAAAAATATAATTATGCGTTAGAAGTAAAAAATATAATTGACATTAACGGTATATCATCCGTCAGAGTTGAAGTTTTAAATGGAACAACTTCTATATTTGATAATACATATACTACTTTACCAATTAGTGTAAATTTGAGTTCCTATTTATTGGAATCCACTACTTATACATTGAGAATCAGTGCTACCGATAAAGTAGAAAATAGTATTACCCAATCATTTAACATTACCACTCCTGCAAATCCTGTTATCTCATTAGAGCCTGTTGCTCCTAGTGTAAGTTATATTGGAAAAGTAGGATCATACACTAATAAAGATGTTGTTTTCACCTTTACATTAGATGAAGCAACAAAAAATAACGCATTAAACTATTATTGTATAAATGATGAATGCACAATAATTAATGATAGTAAGACTTTAACTCTCTCAACAGATGGTATTTATTCGGTATACACCAAAAGCACTATAGGAGATAAAACTAGTTATAGTAAAACTTACACTGTAAAGATAGATAAGACAGGTCCTACTGTTGGAAAAATAGAGTATACTAAACAAATAGATGAATCAAACATATATGTATATGAATATCATTTGGTATTAAGTTCAATAAGTGATGTACAACTTATTAATAAATATAAAGTTTACGGATTTGATTCTAACAATAATGAAGTAAAGAATGTCGAAATATATGGGATTATTACCGATTCTTTAGTTATTTCTATTAGTTCGATTAAAGCAATAGGAATTTACGATATTGAAGTTCATTTATTGGATCTACTAGAAAATGAGTCTGTACATAGGATAAGAGTAAATATAGATGAAATTGATGTTATTTATGCAAAACATGAAGCACCTACTATCACATATGAAGGTGTAATAGATGATTGGACGAATGAAGATGTAACCTTTACTATTACACCTCTATCTTCTAATCCTGAAGGCACAATTAATTATTATTGTGT
>CAYJAQ010000067.1:0-6244 GCA_964368275.1 uncultured Staphylococcaceae bacterium | reverse complement strand
GTATATTATAACTTACTTCGGTGATTTTTACTATTGATGAAGCAAAAAGGAAACCAATAATAAGACTTAAGATAACATAAGTTAATCTTATTTCAGCAATACGCCCTTGCTTAAAAAGTTTTTCAAGATTAGATGCAATTAAAAGTTTTAATGAAATTACAAAACCGATTAGAAAGAAAGCAAAATATAGAATATCAAACACTAATTCCATTTTACTCTACTTGTAATCACTAGGATTAATACTATTTAGATCTACATTAACACTAGTTTGCTCTTTTAAATCTTTTACTTCTACAAGGCCTTCTTGCGTTCCGCGGCCAAAGATTAAACGATAACGAGCACCGATTAAATCAGCATCACCAAACTTAACACCAGGTCGTTCATCACGATTATCAAATAAAACAGCGATGTTTGCTTTCTTAAATGCTTCATAACAAGCAAAGGCTTTTTCATAGGCAAGAGTTCCTTCTTTATCAAGAGGAATAATGTGCACCCCAAATGGAGCAACACTTTCTGGCCATATAATGCCTTTTTCATTATTGTTCTGTTCGACTATTGCCATTAATAAACGGCTTACACCAATACCATAGCAACCCATGATAATTGGGCGTTTTACTTGGTCTTTATCAACAAAAGTTGCCTTCATACTATCAGAGTATTTAGTGCCTAGTTTAAAGATATGGCCAACTTCAATACCTTTTGCATGATGAATTGTGCCTTTACCATCAGGTGATGCACTTCCTTCAGGATAATCACCTAATTCGACATTGCATGCAAAGTCACTTTGATCACTATAAGCAATAGTATCTTCACCGATCTCGCAAAGAACCATGAACTCTTCAGAAGAGTTACCACCGATTTGACCACTGGCAGCACTGACACTCCGGTAATGAAGCATTAAACGATCAAAAATGTTTTGATAAGCTTTCTTTACTTTTAGATACCATTCATCAAGGCTAGCTTCATCAGCATGAAAAGTATATAAATCTTTCATAATAAATTCTCGTCCACGCATTAAGCCAAAACGTGGTCTAAATTCATCTCTAAACTTAGTTTGAATTTGATATAATGCTAGGGGTAGTTTTTTGTAACTATTGATACTATCCCGAACCAATGAAGTGATTACTTCTTCATGAGTAGGACCAAGCGCAAACTCCCGATCATGGCGGTCAGTAAGACGCATTAGTTCGTCACCATACTTTTCCCAACGACCACTTTCTAACCATAACTCTTTTAGTTGGAGCGTTGGCATTAGTAGCTCCGTACATCCGATGCTGTCCAATTCTTCTCTAATAATATTTTCAACTTTTTTTAGTACTCGCAGTGCTAATGGTAAATAGGTATAAACACCGGCTGCGTTCATTTTAATATAGCCACCTTTTAATAACATTTGATGACTAGCAATTACAGCTTCTTTTGGTATTTCTCGTAATGTTGGTGCGAATAAACTGCTTTGTAACATGTATATATCTCCTTATTTAAAGATTAGTTTTATGACGTCACCTAATGATACAAATACAAAGAAAATCATTAGGATGACAAAGCCAATTGTGTGAATACGATTCTCAACTTTTGGACTCGGTTTCTTTTTGGTAATTGCTTCATAGGCAATAAATGCTAATCGTCCACCATCAAGTGCGGGAACTGGCAAAATATTCATGAAGCCTAAGTTTACAGAAATGATAGCTGCCCATGATACTAAACTTAAAGTTCCTTGTGAAGTAATCTTAACAGTAGCATCTAAAATGCCAATTGGTCCACTTAAGTCTGATATTCCAACACTCTTGTCAGTAATTAGAGCTCCTAACGTTCTAAAGATTAATAGTGCAGCGTCACCCGTTTGAACAAAAGGCATGTATAGTAATTTAACAACATTTGTCTTATATTCAGCGGTAATGTAAAGTTGAACTTTGGTTGGTGTACCCCCTTGATCAATTAGTACATTATTACTATAACCATCAATAGTCGTTTTAGTAACTGATGATGCACCTTCTTTAACATACTCAATTTCGTAAGTAAAATCTTCTTGTGAATCAGCACTATTGAAATAAGCTAGTAATGCTTGCCGATCAGCAAGTTTTTGACCATCGACACTAACAATTCGGTCACCTTTACGAAGACCTGCTTTGTAGGCTAAACTATCTTTATTATTATTTAAATACTCACCCACTATTAAATCATTATTATTATCATTAACTTGTAAAGCTAATTGAATACCTTGAATGAAAACATATGGGTAAGCTTTAGTCGTATGAATAGTTTCTCCTCGTTTATAAATAACATTAACAAAGCCTTGATATTCATAGCCTTTAATATTACCTTTCGAAATATTATCTAAGGCATAGCTAATATCAGCCCATTCATCAAAGTACATGCTTTCGGGAACATCAGTTTCATTACCAATATAAAGAATAGTATCGCCATCCCGTAGTCCCGCATTATATGCTGGTGTATTTTTTTCAACATTGGAAATAGTGGTGATTGAAGCATCCGGATAGCCTTGCACTAAACCTATTATAAAGAATAACACAATTGCTAAAACAAAGTTCATCATTGGTCCCGCAAATACACTAAGGAAACGTTGGCCAACGGTTTTGTTGGAAAAATTACGGTTGTAAGTTGCAATTTGTAAAGTTTGTTTTTTCGTATAAGTAATAGCTGCATTTGGTAAAACTTCATATGTTGTTTGAACACCATCTTCGCTTTCGACTGTCAAAAATAATTCACCTGGTGTCTCTTCTTTGGTACCTATTAAATCATATTTAATTACTTTGTAAATATCGAGGTCATCGTATTGATGAGACTTTTTATCAATTATTATTTGTTTGACTTTTCCATTTTTTAAAATAAATTGGCATTCATCACATCCCAGCAAAGGATCCGATTCAACTTCTTCACCCGCCATTGATACATAACCACCAATCGGGATGGCTCTAATTGAGTACATTGTTTCGCCAATCTTCTTTGACCAAATTAGTGGACCCATACCAATGGAGAATTCATAGCATAATATACCAGCTCTACGAGCAAAGATGAAGTGACCACCTTCATGGATAAGAACAATTAAACTTAGTATTAGTATAAAAGCTACTACACCAAGCACACTTGTCCAAAATGTTGCTAGTATCATAATTTTCCTCCTTCAATTATTTGTTTTACTAATTTATCGATAATTAGGATATTATCAATATTATATTCTAACCCTTTAGTCCACTTTTTGGTATTTTTTAAAGCTTTTTTCACTATTTCTATAATATCATTAAAAGCTACTTCTTTTCTTAAAAAGCATCTTACCGCTGCTTCATTACTTGCATTCAAAACCGTAGGATAGAAACCCTTTTTTTGCAGGGCCTCCTTAGCAAGTGCAACTGCCTCAAAGCGTTTTTCATCTAATTCGGTAAAACTTAATTTTCCAAGTTTTGTAAAATCTAGACTATTACTAATATTATTAGCAAAATGAACAAAGTTATTTAAGGCAAGATTAATTGGTATGCGCATATCGCTTGGTCCCATTTGGGCAATAATTGAACCATCAACATATTCAACCATTGAATGAATAATACTTTCCGGATGAATTACAACCGCTATTTTCGAAAGAGGCATATTAAACAAATAATGAGCTTCCATTATTTCAAAACCTTTATTCATCATTGTGGCACTATCAACACTAATCTTTTCACCCATTTGCCACGTTGGGTGATTAATAGCCTCATCGGGTGTTACATTAACAAGTTCAGCAATGCTTTTTGTTCGAAAGGGGCCACCACTCGCAGTTAAAATAAGCTGTTTTACTTCCTTAGGCGCGTAACCTTTTAAGCATTGCATAATCGCTGAATGCTCGCTATCAATCGGTAGTATTTTTACATTATGTTCATTTGAAAGCTTCATTACTAAATCGCCCGCCATTACAAGACTTTCTTTATTAGCTAGTAATAAGTCATGACCTTTTTTAATTGTAGTAACTGTTGGTAATAAGCCCGCTGAACCGACTATAGCATTAATAACCACTAAATCGGCAACTTCTAATTCTACTATATCACATATATTAGTCGTAATTAGTAGATTAGGATATTTTTTGCTTAAGTATTCGCAATGCTTTACAATATTTGAAGCAACCATTTGTGGTTTAAATGTTTCAATAATCTGACAAGCTCTTTCCACATTTTGATTAAAGGAAAAAGCTATTAATCGTAAATCAGTATTTGCTTTAATTATTTCGAGTGTTTGAGTTCCGATTGAACCAGTTCCCCCTAATAAACTAATATTTCTCATTAAATCACTCCTAAAAATAAGCAGATAACCACAAAAATAGTACTTGCTAAAATGGTACTATCAAAGCGATCCAATATTCCCCCATGGCCTGGAAAGATGTTACCATAATCCTTCATATTCCATTCGCGTTTCATCTTAGAAGCAACTAAATCACCTAATTGCCCAAAGATAGAAAGTACAAGTGATATTCCAACTATTGAGACAATGTGCAGGTATTTATTAAAACTGGAAAAGGCCTCAAATAAAGGTGCTTGATATAAGTTACTGAATAAATAGTAACAAATAGTACCGACTATTACACTAATAATCGTACCGCCTATTGCTCCTTCTATCGTTTTATTGGGGCTTATTGTTGGACATAGTTTATGACGGCCAAATAACCGACCACTAATATATGCTCCCATGTCCGAAGTCATTGTAACAATTAACATATAGGCAAGTAAATAAAAACCTAATTCGGGATAACTATTACTTGATCTTAAATCGGTAATATTCCTAATAACTAAAGTTAGACCTAGCAAACAGCCACTATATATGTACGCAAAAATCATTTGCATACTCATTTTCATGGTAATAGCTTTGTTAAAAATCGGTACAATTAAGAACATTAAAATGCCCAAAATAAGAGAAGGCATTAATAGTGTTTTGTCAGCGTAACTCATCAAAATAGTTACAACCGACCAAAATGGGGCGATGTAACGTAATTTTTTGTATAAACTATTATCTTTTTGATACATACTAAGTAATTCATACCCAGCAATATAAGCAAGGAGTGCCACTAATACTGCCATAAACCAATTGCCCAAAAAGAGAAGGGGAATAAGTACTATGGCCATGATGAAACCCGTTATCGTTCTTTTAAGCATTCTTTTCACCTACTTTTCCAAAGCGGCGCTCACGACTCTGATATACCGAAATTGCCTCGTGCAAAGCCTTTTTATCGAAGTCAGGCCAATATGTTTTAGGAAAATACATTTCAGCATAAGCTAATTGCCAAATTAAGAAATTGCTGATTCGTTCTTCACCACTTGTTCTAATTAAAAAGTCAACTGGTGGGATGTCCTTTGTATATAAATGATTATCGATCGTTGTTTCATTAATTTCAGCAATATCTAAAGAACCTTCTACTACATCATTCGCGATTTCTTTAACTACATTAACAAGTTCTTTTTGGCCACCATAATTAAACGCAATTACTAAGGTAAACGGAAAATCACCTTGGCGCGAATTAATTTGATCAATAGCTTTTAGAAATTCTTCGGAAAGGTTTGTCCGCTCACCAATAATACGAATATTAAAACTTTGTTTTTGCTTTTCATATTTTTTATATATATCCAGTGCTTTATTCATAATATAATCGACTTCTTGCGCTGGACGATTCCAATTTTCAGTACTAAAAGTAAAAATAGTAAGGTAAGCAATTGCGAGTTTTTGACATTCATCAATAATCTCACCAATTCTTTCGATGCCTTCCGCGTGGCCCAAATTGCGTGGTAATAAGCGCTTTTTGGCCCATCGACCATTGCCATCTAAAATAATAGCTAAGTGCTGAGGAATTGGTTTGTTAAAATCAATTACTGGTTTTGCTTTCATACTATCACCTTTAATTATTATACTACAAAACTCCAAAATATGCTAATAATATGATGGGGAAAGATGATATACAGTTCTTTTTTATCAATTAAAATTTCTACTTTATTTTTAAAAGCAAAAATATAAAATTGGGATGTGCGATATTTCATGTAAACAGGATAAAGTGTAAGGACGATTACATCAGCCTTAAACGCTGAATTTCTTGCTTCTGGGATACCCAGCAAGCGTAAAAAAAGAGATTATTTAAATTAGTTTGTGGTTTACATATACCTATAAATTAGTTTGTGGTCACCACAATCTTCTTTATAGGTGTTTTTTTATATAAAAAAGATTCCTTTCTATGTTATAATTTTGTTGTCACCAAAATATCTAAGAAAGG
>CAYJAQ010000066.1:0-6315 GCA_964368275.1 uncultured Staphylococcaceae bacterium | reverse complement strand
TCGTATGAGTTTAATAAGTGATATAAAAAGACGTTATCAAAAAGATGTTCCAGAATTACTTGACTATTTGAAAGAATTAGATTATAAAGTAAACAATTTTGAACTTTATGATCTCTTAATTGAGGAAGCACGTCAGAAAGTAATTTTAACATATGAACAATTGAAAACTATTACGCTTACCCTTACTAAAAAGCGTCAAGTTAATGCAGAAGGATTAAAGAAGAACATTCAAGCAACGCTCCAAGATTTGTGTTTAGATAAAGTACAATTAGAAATTGTTTTTAAACCGTATGATTTAACTAATCCTTTTGATAGTACGACTTTCAAAAGCAATGGTGCTGATGTAGTTGACATTATGATATCATTTAACTATGGTGAACCGTTAAAAGAATTATCAAAGGTTGCTTCCGGTGGTGAAATGTCACGTATTATGCTTGCATTTAAGACACATATTTTAACTAATATGCATTTGTCAACAATGATTTTTGATGAAATTGATACTGGTGTAAGTGGTGAAGTTGCTCATGCAATTGCTGAAAAAATGCAAAGCATTAGTAAAACAACGCAAGTTTTAGCAATTACACATTTACCTATGGTAACAGCTGCTGCAGATGAGCATATGTTTATAGCCAAAGAAGTAAGCAATAATCGAACTGTGACTAGTATTAGAAAACTAAATTATGAAGAACGCATTGAAGAAATTGCCAAAATGATTTCTTCATCGAAAACTGATATTACTGCGCAGCGTTTAGCTGAAGATATGATTAACAATTTTAAGAAAAAATAATGACATAAAGTGTCTTTAATACCAAATATTAAAGATGCTTTTTTGTTTACTTTGGGGAATAATAATAATGGAAATTTAAATTTAAATTTAAAATTATTTCCAAAAGGAGGTGTAATTGTTATCAGTAAGCGAATAATTAAATTTGCCTTCACGCTATTATTATTTTGGGCTTTAATCTTTTTAGTAGCGGGAAAAAATGTCATTTATGCTCAAACTGATTATTATATTCCTGGTGGTGAAACAATAGGGATTCAACTAGACACAGGTGTTTATGTGGCTGGCAAGTACGAAGTTCAAACAACAAGAAGTAAAGTGTCCCCTTGGCGTAAGAGTGATATTGACGTAGGGGACAAAATTATGGAAATTGATAAAGTCGAAGTTATGAACAATAATGATGTAATGAAAAGACTACAAGTAATAGATGATGATAATGTAATACTTACATTACAACGCAAAAACATTATTTTTGATACAAGTGTTGATCTAGTAACCACTAAGTCTGGTGAACGTAGTATTGGTTTATATATTAAGGATAAGGTATTAGGAATTGGTACTATAACATTTATTGATCCAAACAATCATAGTTTTGCTTCCCTTGGCCATGCAATATATGATCAAAAAATTGCTTTAGGTAGTATTGATGGTACTATCTATACATCAAGTATTGCTTCAATTAAGAAGGCATTACCAGGCACACCAGGTGAGAAAAGAGCGGTGCTAGGGAACAGTAAAATTGGTGAAATAGCCTTAAACAATGCAACAGGTTTATATGGGGTTCTTTCACAAAATGCTTACCAAAAAAAGAAAGCTTTACCAGCCGCTACGCAAGAAGAGGTGAAACTAGGTAAAGCGGAGATTTTAACGGTTGTCAAAAATAATAAAATTGAAAGTTATGACGTTGAGGTTGTTGAGATTAATCATCAAACAACCAGAAGCATTAAAGGATTAAAAATAAGGATAACCGATAAAGATTTAATTGCTGAAACAGGTGGCATTGTCCAGGGTATGAGCGGGAGTCCAATAATTCAGAATGATAAGATTATTGGTGCTGTTTCCCATGTTACTGTTGATAATCCTTTAGTAGGTTATGGTATGCATATTGAATGGATGATCGACGACATAAACAAAGTAAATTAACCTTTTTTCGACAATTTGTAAATAAATATGGAAAATTTGAGTAAAAAGTCATATTATTGGTGTCGAATTTTCCCAAAAAGCATTTAATTTGTAAAAAATGATATAAGATTGTTTGCATTTTCATTTCAAATTTGGTACAATATTATACGTATGGGGGTACAAGAAAATGCAAAAATTACGTGTAATGATAGCGGATGAAGCACAAGAAAAAATTGACGCTATCCAAGATTATTTTAAATTACAAGAAAATGTTACTGTGGTTGGTACACATACTGATGGTAACAGTCTATTAAACGCACTTCGCGTTACTGACACTGATGTTTTGGCGATTGATTTATTTATGCCTTATTGTGATGGTATGAAGGTTATTGAGGAATTAAAGTCCAAAAAGGAAAAATATCATCAACCCAAAAAAATTATTGTGATGACACAATTTACTAGTGGTTTCATTAGCAATCGTCTTAACCAATTAAATGTTGATTATATTATGATCAAGCCGATTGAGATTGAAAACTTTTTTCATGTAGTGACAGCTATTACTGATAAATCGTTAGCTACACAAAATATTAAAAATGATGATTTGACAAGTGATTTGGACACTGAAATTACCACATTGTTACATGAAATTGGGGTTCCAGCTCACATTAAAGGCTATTTATATTTGCGAGAAGCAATTACGATGGTTTAAATAATTTAGATTTGTTAGGGGCAATTACAAAAGTACTATATCCAGAAATAGCTCATAAGTTTTGTACAACTGCTTCAAGAGTGGAAAGAGCGATTCGTCATGCGATTGAAGTAGCTTGGATAAGAGGAAATGTTGAAGCAATAAGTGAGATATTTAGTTATACTATAAGTTATAATAAATCTAAACCGACCAATTCGGAATTTATTGCCATGATTGCTGACAAACTGCGTCTTGAACACAAAAAACAACGACGGATGCGTTATGTTGCCTAAATAAAAAACGGATTGTGAAATCCGTTTTTTTACTTTCCAAGCATGGCAATTATTAACGCAAGAACAGGAATACCAATAGTACCAAATACAATTAGTATTACGATTGCTTTTCCCCACCAAGTGCGGCTAGGTGATTCAGTGACAACAAATTCGACAGTGTTATCAGCACGCTTGCGTTTTTCAATGAACTTTTTCTTTTTAGCTTTGCTTTGATTATCTTTAGCCATATTATACTCCTTAAGTGTTATTAATTTATACTTAGGTATTATACCATAAAAATTATGAAAAGGGAAGTGATATTATCAAAAAAAATCGAATTATTTTTCATATTGATATGAATTGCTATTTTGTTAGCTGCGAAATAGCTGAAAATCCTGCCCTTTTAGGAAAACCAGTTGTGGTAGCGCCATTTGCGTCAAGACGAAAAAGTATTATTTTAACAGCTAGTTATGAAGCACGTAAATATGGCATTAAAGCTGCTATGCGACTAAGTGACGCAGAAAGACTGTGTAAGGATTTAGTGGTTGTTGATTCAAACATGGATACTTATGCATACTACTCGCGCTTATTTTTTGAATATTTTTTAAGTATAACGCCGCTTGTAGAGCCGGCCAGTATTGACGAAGGCTATCTTGATGTAACAGACGTTTGTGAACCATCCAATGCTTTAGCACTCGCTGAAAGAATTCAAAAGGAAATGCTTGAAAAATTTCGTTTGCCATGCAGTATTGGCATTGGTCCTAACAAGTTTTTAGCAAAGATGGCTTCTGACATGAAAAAACCATTAGGTATTACAGTTCTTAGAAAAAGAGAAATTGCTGAAAAATTATGGCCATTAAAAGTTGAAGATTTACAAGGCGTTGGTAAGAAGACGTTACCTTTATTGCATCTTTTAAATATTAAAACTATTGGTGATTTAGCGAATTTTCAAGATATGAAGATGCTAAAGGAAACAATTGGTCCTACAAACGCTGATGCCTTATACAGCCATGCTCATGGTTTTGGAAGCAATGAAGTGGATGTTAATCGCTTTACTGATGTTTCATCGATTAGTAATTCTCAAACTTTTGATAATGATGAGTATAACATTAGTAATGTCATTAATATGTTACACGTTTTAAGCAATACTGTTTGCAACCGCCTTGAAAAAAGTCAATTGAAAGCATATACTTTTGGTATTCAAATTAGATATAGTAATTTTAAGACATATAATCGTTCAATCACGCTTGATAATCCTACTAATGATGAGATTGAAGTATTCGCAATAATCAAAGATCTTTTTGAAGAGTTGTATGATACGGTTTTTGCTGTGCGTCTAGTTGGTGTGTCTTCGAGTAAACTGATTAAATATCATGAGGAGATTCGACAAATGAGCATATTTGATAAACTTGATGAAGCTGAGAAAGAACATGCACTAAATAATCTACTAGCTGACATTCGGAAAATGCATGGTGATGATAGTATAAAAATTGGGTTAAAAGAGAAAAATAGGTATAATCGTTTTGATCGACATGTAAAAAAGTAATAATATCATTTTTCAAAAAAAGTAAAAAGGTATATAATATATTAAAAGGAGGTGCAATATGAAAAAGAAAAAAAACCGAATTGTACGTTTCCGTCACAAGATATGGTTTAAAATATTAAGATTTTTGTGCGCTCCAATTATAATGATTAAGTTTAAATATAAGTATAAAAAGTTTAAAGGCAATAAAAAGAAACCTTACTTAATTTTATGTAATCATACTCATGATTTGGATCCAATATTCATTGGTTTATGCTTTAACTTCCCAATTTATTATATGGCAAGTGAGCAAATATTTAATTTAGGATTTGTAAGTAAGCTTTTAAAACATATTTTTCGACCCATTCCCAAGAGTAAGTCAGTTGCTGATATAAATGCCATAAAGGAAGTAAAGCGGATTACAACAGAAGGGGGAAGTATTGGCATGTTCGTTGAAGGTAATACTTCATATAATGGTGAAAATCCGTATACACCATCAACAGTTACTAAACTAATTAAACATTTAAAGATTCCGGTTATTCTTTGTAATGCCCATGGTTTTTACTTATCACGTCCCCGTTGGAGTTTTTATAAGCGTAAAGGGCCAACATATAGTGTTATTAAACGAGTTCTACAACCTGAAGATTATGCTAATATGTCTGATGATGAACTTTATCAACTTATCTTACAGGAACTCTATGTTAATTGCTATCAAGACCAATTAATAAATCATTACCATTATAAAGGTAAGAGACTTGCAGAAGGCATTGAACGGTTATTAGTAGTATGCCCAGTGTGTGGTAAGGTACAAGGCATTATCAGCAAAGATAATCATTTATCTTGTCATAATTGTGGCGCAAGTGCTGATTATTCAGAAGAAGGTTTCTTAGCAAATAATAGTTTCCCTGCTGATAATTTGATTGATTTAGATAGAATGCAGAAGGAAAAATTTGTTAAGCATTTAAATGAAGTTGGTCTTGACACCATTATTGAGAACAAGGCTGTTGCTTGGCTTTCGGTTTTGCCAAAACGAATAAATCTAGGCGATTGTAATGTTTCAATAGATAAGGATGGTTTTAATCTTAAATTTATCGATCACACGTTACATTTTGATTATGATGATATTTATCAAATATGTATTCAAGAGAAAAGAGCCTTAATAATTTATTTGCATGATCAAATGGTCTATTTTGTGAAGGGTGACTTAGCTTTTCAACCATATTTGTATTTAATGATTTTCCAGTACTACAAATTAAGTGATGTAGGAACAGCAGATATTAATGAAACAGTAAAAAAATTAGGAATATAAGAAGGAGGAAATTATGAAAAAGAAAGACAAAAAAAGTGGTATTGTAGCAGAATTTAAAAAGTTTATTACAAGAGGAAATGTAGTCGATATGGCTGTAGGTATTATTTTAGGTAGTGCATTTACCAAAATTATTACATCACTTGTTAATAGCGTTATTATGCCAGCAATTGGTTTATTAATTGGCGGCGGTAACATTAATGAATGGCGTGTTGAGATTGCGCCAGCTCAACTTGATGAAGCTGGTAATATCTTAGTTGAAGCATCATACATAAGTTATGGTATATTCATTCAGGCTATTATTGATTTCTTCTTGATTGCGTTAGTAATTTTCACAATGGTAAAAATTATTAATGGATTTAGAAAAAGAGCTGAGGCTATCCGTGCTAAACTTGAAAAAGAGAAGGAAGAAGAACCTACTCCAGCCCCTGCCCCTGCTCCAAAACCCGATAATGTTATTTTATTAGAAGAAATTCGTGATTTACTAAAAGAAGTGAAACAAGAACAAACTAAATAACTGATAAAAGCTTTGTATTATAATTAATGCAAAGCTTTTTATTCGTAAAATATTATATAATAACTGAAAAAAAAAGATAATTGTAGTATAATTATAGTATGTAAATA
>CAYJAQ010000065.1:0-6374 GCA_964368275.1 uncultured Staphylococcaceae bacterium | reverse complement strand
TTCGTGCCAACCCGTTGTTTGGGAGTTTACTCGTTTTTTCTATCACGCTGATTGCTCCGCACAAAAGGGAGTATTGGATCGAACTAAGTTTAAGTATTATCTAGCAAAGTTCTTAGATATTGAAAAATTAAATGAATATGATTTAGAAAATATCTTAAAAGTATACTATTATCAACTAGCGGTATGTAATTACTATAGCCAATATTATTCAGCAACTGGTATTAAGAAAAGGGATTATTTGAAACAAGCAAAATTTGCGACAAACATTTTACGAAATGTGACTAGTTTTAATCTATAATTAATGAGGTAAAAGATGAAAACAATTGCTATTTTTGATATGAAAAATTACAATAATAATATGAAGCATTATAAAAGGGAAGCAGTGCGAGCAGTAATTGTCAAAGATGGCAAGGCAGCTTTTGTTAGAAGTGCTATAGAAGGCTTTTACAAAATTCCTGGTGGTGGTATTGAAGAAGGTGAAAACCATATTAATACCTTAATTCGCGAAACCCGTGAAGAAACGGGATTAGTTGTCAAGCCAAATTCAATAAGAGAAATGGGTAAGATTATTGAGATACGTAAGTCAGCCAATAATGATGATGAAGTATTTGAACAAATATCATATTGCTATTATGCGGAAGTAGAGGATTTACAATTAAGTCAAGAATTATCTGAAAATGAAACAAAACTTCAATTTACGTTAGTATGGGAAGATCCTCTAACAGTCTATTTAACAAATACTAGCTTAGCAAATGATTATACTAGGACATTTCTTTTTAGAGAAGCCTATATTGCAAAATACATACTAGGGTACAACAAACCCATTGAAGAAGCATGTAGTTATGGTATTGTGAAGAAGGAACGGATCAATAAAGGTTGGTCAAGTGACACTAAATATTGCATAGTATCAGAAGATGGCACAAAATATTTGTTGAGAATTGCCCCCATTGAAAAAATGATTAATTGTGAAAAAATATTTGCTATCCAACAAAAATTAGCAGCACTTGGTTTGGCAATTTCACAACCTTTGGAAATTGGTAAATGTGATGAAGGCAACTATACTATTAAAAGTTGGATAGATGGAAAAGATGCTGAGGAAATTATACCGACCCTTGATGAGAAAACACAATATGCATATGGCAAAATGGCGGGGATCACTTTAAAAAAGATTCATTCAATGCCTGCCCCAAGCACACAAATTGACTGGGAAACGCGATTCAATGCTAAAATTGACCGGAAGATTAAGGCATATAATGAATGCCCAATTAAGTTTACCGGTGCAGAAAAACTTATTGATTATATTGAAAATCACCGCGTATTACTAGCTAACCGACCTCAATGCTTCCAGCATGGGGATTACCATATCGGTAATATGATGATTGAGAATAAGAAATTGATAATCATTGACTTTGATCGTTTTGACTTTGGAGATCCATGGGAAGAGTTTAATCGCATTGTCTGGTCTGCAGGTGCTGCTCCTAAGTTTGCATGTGGGATGATTGATGGTTATTTTGATGATAATGTTCCGATACTCTTTTGGCAGCTGCTTGCCTTATATATCAGTAGCAATATGTTATCTTCACTACCTTGGGCGATTCCTTTTGGTGAGGCTGAAATAACAACCATGAAAAAACAAGCATGTGATATTTTAAATTGGTATGATAATATGCAACGAATAATACCAAAATGGTATTCTAAATAGGGATGTCAATGTGAAAGTTGACATCTTTTACTTTTAATATTTTATAATATTGATATTTTTTATCTCTTGGGGAATAATATTTATTGAGGTGAAAAATGTGAACAAAAAAGAAGCAATAAATAAACCAATTTGGTTAGACACTGTTGAGATGAATACATTTCCTAGTTTAACAAAAGATATTAAAACCGATATTTTAGTTATTGGTGGTGGATTGGGTGGTATTCTTACAGCATACAAACTAAAAGAAGCAGGCTTTGATGTAACATTAATCGAAAAGAAAAGAATAGGAATGGGAATTACAAAAGGAACAACTGCTTTTGTGTCAGCACAACATGATACTATGTACCAAGAACTCGTAAAAAAAATTGGCTATAAGAAGGCTAAGTTATATTTATCAGCAAACTTAGAAGCTATTAAAGATTATGAAAACCTAGCAGTTTTATATGACTTTGATTATGAAAACGTCGATTCGTGTTTTTATAGTAAAGATAATGATGTAATAATTAAACAAGAAATTGAAACACTAAAAAAACTTGAGTATAACGCACTCTATACAGATACTATTCCGTTACCTATTAAAATTACTAGTGGTGTTGTTTTTTCACAGCAAGGGCAAATGAATGCATTAAAACTGATTAATGCGCTTACGAAAAATCTGAACATCTATGAAAATACGGAAGCTATAGAAATAACTAATAATGTTGTGAAGACTAAGCAGCATAAAATTGAAGCCCAAAAGATCATTATTTGTACACATTTTCCTATCCATAACAATATTCGGTATTCTATGAGAATGTATCAAGATCGCTCATATGTGGTGGCAATCGAAAACAATGAAAAATGGAAAGGGTTATACACTGATGTTGATTCAAATAGACTTTATTTTCGGAAATATCAAGACTACTTAATAATTGGTGGTAGTGATAAACGCGTTGGTAAAGAGGGCGATTGTTATAAAAAACTAAAAGCTTTTATTGATAGTAATTATCCCAATCAACCAGTTCGCTATTATTGGGGCAATCAAGATTTAGTTACTTTGGACAATGTCGCTTATATTGGCAAAATTAACGCTTGTAATAGTAATATGTATGTTGCTACTGGTTTTAATCTTTGGGGAATGACGACCTCCATGATTAGTGCTAATATAATAGTTGATTTAGTTCAAGATAAGAAAAATAAATATGAAGAATTATATAAACCATCACGATGGATGATAAACAAACAATTATTTAGTAATATGGTGGAATTTATTAAAAATCAATTTGGTATTAACAAAAAAAGATGCACGCATTTAAATTGCATCTTAAAGTATAATGAATGTGAAAATACTTGGGAATGCCCTTGCCATGGCTCTAGATTTACACCTGGTGGTGAAGTTCTCGATGATCCTGCCAAAGAAGCATTAAAATAGATAAAGAAACACCTGCTTTTCAGTCAGGTGTTTAGTATTTATTTAGGCTGAAGCTTTAATAAATTGGTTATTAATATAATTGGTGAAAGCACTTTCAAAAAATACCTAAAACGCTTGCAAGAAACTTCAATAAGTGCTATAATATTTACATAATTAATAACATGAAAAAAGGTGGAGTCTGTCAATTGTGGGCATGCTCTGTCCACTTTTTTATTGCTTATAAAAAACATAAAAATAAGCAATACTAAATAAGATGATTAGTGGTAGTGTTATTACAAAAAAGGAAAGAAGGTTAAGTAAATGTTATTTTATATTTTATCAATTGTTATTTTATTAATAGCATTTGTAGTTGCTTTGTTTTTCTTCCGTTGGATTAAGAAACAACCAACGGAAAATAAAGAGATTGAACGTATTGGCAAACTAATAAAAGATGGAGCACGCGTTTTTCTAAAGAAAGAATATATGTTCTTATTAAGATTTGTTATCGTTGTGTTTATTCTAATATTAGTTTTCTTACCAACACCAATTTGGAAACAAGCAGGTTTTGATGCGATTTTAAATGAGAATATTTTCATGGCAATTGCTTATGTATTTGGTACAGTTTTATCAGGTATTGCTGGTGTAATTGGTATTGAAGTAGCTACTATTGCTAATACAAAATGTGCGGAATCCGCTAAAAAAGGTATTAAACCAGCATTTTCTGTTGGCTTTAGAGGCGGTGCCGTTATGGGTATGGCAGTTGTAGGCTTAGGTTTGATTGGCGTTACTGTTATCTACATGTTAACTAAGAACTCAACCATTTTGCTAGGCTTCAGTTTTGGTGCTAGTTCATTAGCTTTATTTGCTAAAGTTGGTGGTGGTATCTTTACAAAGACTGCTGATATCAGTGCTGACCTTGCTGGAAAAGTTGAATTAAATATTCCTGAAGATGATCCACGTAACCCAGCTGTTATTGCTGATAACGTTGGTGATAACGTTGGTGATGTTGCGGGAATGGGTGCTGATTTATTTGACTCTAACGTTGCATCATTCGCAGCTACTGTCACTATTGCTTCAGTATTAAGTGCTGTTTTAGACAAAGACTTTATTTCTATTATTTTCTGCTATGCAGCAATGGGATTATTAGCGTCTATTATTGGTGTTTTATTTGCTAGAATTGGTAAAAAAGGTAGTCCAACTCGGGCACTTAATAGTTCAACTTATATTACTACCGGTTTATTTATAGTGTTCACAGCTGTTTGTAACCTAATATTAGGTGACCAGTTACCACATAGATGGCGTATTTGGATTGCTGCTGTTACTGGTTTATTAGTTGGTGTTATTATCGGTATTGCAACTGACTTCTTTACTAACGATGAAAGAAAACCAGTTCGTAATGTTGCTAAAGCATCTGAACTTGGTCCAGCCTTTACTGTTTTATCAGGTACTAGCTATGGTTTCCTAAGCTGTTTCCCTGCTATGATTGGTATTGCGGTTTCAGCATTAGTAGCTTATCAAATTTGCTTACCTATTGATGGTACAGTTACATCTGGTATGTTTGGTATCTCAATGGCAGCTGTTGGTATGTTGTCAATTGTTGCGATGATCGTTTCAAATGACGCATATGGTCCAATTGTTGATAACGCAAGAGGCTTAGCTGAAATGGGTGGGCTTGATGAAGAAGTTATTAAGATTACTGATGAACTTGATAGTGCTGGTAATACAGTAAAAGCAATTACAAAAGGTTTTGCTATTTCCGCAGCTGGTTTAACAGTTATCGCTTTATTAGGTGCTTTCTTAGCTGAAGTTAATAATATTATTCTTGATCTTAATGCAAATGCTGGTTTTGTCAAATACGAACTATTAACTGGTTTTGACATTACTGATCCGGTTGTCTTCTTTGGTATTTTAATTGGCGCAACAGTTCCAGCTGTATTCTCAGCTATTCTTATTAAAGGTGTTGATCGTAATGCTCAAAGAATGCTTAAAGAAATTCATCGTCAATTCAATGAAATTGATGGATTAAAAGAAGGCCGCGAAGGTGTTATGCCTGAATATGATAAATGTATTGAGATTGCTACTAAAGGCGCTATTAAAGAATTAATCGTTGCTGGTGTTGTTACAATCGTTGTAACTCTAGCTGTTGGTTTTGTTGGTGGTGTTAAGGCAATTGGTGGTTTCTTATTAGGAAATATCGTAGTAGGTTTATTCTTAGCTCTTTATATGTCTAATGCTGGTGGTCTTTGGGACAACTCGAAAAAGTATGTAGAAGCTGGTAATAATGGTGGCAAAGGTAGCCCTGCTCATAAAGCTGCTGTTGTTGGTGATACAATTGGCGACCCATTTAAAGATACTGCTGGTCCATCAATTAATACTCAAATTACGGTTGTATCATTGATTGCTTCATTAATGGCATTGATTTTCTTAACTTGTAGTATTTTCTAATTGCAAGATATTTCATAATGTTTCATTCTCTAGTCACAGGCTTGCTCTGTGACTTTTTACTATGTGTTGAGAAAAATTATTATTAAGTGCCGCCATTTTTTATAAAAATGGTATAATATGGTTGTAAGGGCTGTTATGTAAAACTTAAACAAGAAACAAACATCCTTCTTACAGGGTGTTTTTTGTTTTTTAGTAATTAAAGTATTTAAGGAGGAAAAAGATAAATGAAGAAAATATTTGTATTTGCATTTATATGCATAACTGTTTTATGTTTATTTGCCACACAAGGCATGATGAAGATAAAGGCGGAATCGATTGATTCATTAAAGAGTATATCAAGCGAAGATACCATTGGATATCTTACTTTCGAAGATGGTTATCAAGTAGAGGTAGAATTATTAAATAACTTGTATACGCCAAATAGTACTAAAGTTTTACATGCATACAATGTTCTTGAAGAATTAAGTGGTTCTGGGTTAAGTTACTATGACAATAAATTTAATGGATTATATATTGGTATTACATGCTTATGACCTTCAACAGCTTATTATAATTGTCATTCGTATGCTTGGTATAGTACATCAGAGAATAACACTTACTGGTTAATGGATGTCACAGCGTATTACACTGATGGAAGTTATGTTGAAGTATCTACTCCACAAATAGGTGACGTTATAGCATATTTTGATGATAAAGGAACACCCACATATTATGGGGATGATTATTTATCTCATTCTGGTATAATAACACAACTTTTAACAGGTACTTCTAATAATGTATGTGGTAACGCAAATCTATTTATGGTTTGTTCAAAATGGGGGCCTGGTGGCTTATATG
>CAYJAQ010000064.1:0-6927 GCA_964368275.1 uncultured Staphylococcaceae bacterium | reverse complement strand
GTATAATCAACTTTATTATATAATAAAGACTAGGCCATTTGCCTAGTCAAATTAATTACTTGTTTAAGAAAATAAACTCCATATCGTCAATGTATTCGTTAACTGCTTCTTCTACCATTTCTAATGGAGCAGCACCGCAATCAAGAATGATTTTATTGAAAGCTACTTCATCAAAGAAGATACCCATTTTTTCTTGGGCTAAATCATGCATATCGTCTAATTTACAATATGAATAATAGTATTGCATGGCATTAGTTGGAATCTCAACAACTTGATTATAGAAATCAACAGCTTCTTGATAATACAATCCGCCTTCCTTATAGCCATCATTAATGTCTTTTGCCATCCAGTCCGAGAACTGTTTAATTGTCCATCCTTCATAGTGAACACCTAAATCAGCACGTGCTGAGATAAGACCATTGTATACATCATTAAGGGCTAAGTAATTTAATGCAAGTTGTAAACCATCACTTTCATAATTAGTTACGAAACTATAAGAATTCATCTCCATGTATGTTGCCCAACCTTCCATATACCCACTGCATCTTAATATTTTGCGAACATTCGAAATATCCAAACTCTTTGCATAAACATTTTGATATAAGTGTCCTGGATATCCTTCATGGGCTAATGTTGTAAACACATAATTATAATCACTTGTATACTTAGGATTCAAATAAATAGACTCTTTATTTGTCTCATCAAGTGGTGAAACAAAGTAACATGCAGGTGAAAAGTTTTCTTTCAATGACTCATCTACATACTTTACTGAAATATCTGGCATTTCAGCTAAATCAGGAACAAACGAAGCAGCTTTATCTTTGAATAATGTTAACAAGTCAACTGGACCTAAATTAGAGAAATTAGGTACACCATCAACAGCTGCTCCATAGAAGTCTTTGTATTCTTTGCTATTTTGCTTCCAGCTATTCCACTTGCTGAGAACAGCATCAGTAGCTTCTGAGCATTCTCTTAATTTTTCAGAAACATATTTTACAACTTCATCACCATCTAAGTCACTATAGCCAACTACATCTTGAAGTTCAATAATATAATATTCTTTACCATCAGTATAGTTTGCAAGTCCACCAACGTTAACTGCTTTGCCTTTTAATGAAGGTAAATTGTCTTGAATATAACGATAAGCATCTGTTAGCGAGCCCTTAACAGAAGTCTCAGCTTGTTTTTTATAATCAGCAATCTTTTCAGCCGTTAAGAAATTAGTTTCATCAATCTTCTTATTGAAAATATTTACTAAATAGTGTTCTCCTTCTATTTCAACAAATTCTTTACATTGAGAAACAACGTTATCAATAACAAAATCAGGCATTGCAAAACCAAACTCAGCTTGTTTCTTCGTAAATTCAAAATATGATTTAAAAGCAGTAGGAGCAGACTCTAAATAGCTTATAAAATCTTTTACGTCTTGTTCATTGCGGAATTTGTATTCTGATAATTCAAGTGGTAAATTAGCTTGTGCTCCTAAATATGAGCCTAAGAAACCATTAGTCATATAACTCATTGGTTCAGTAATACTCAATAAATAATCGAAATATCTTTCAACAATCTCATAGCTTTCGCGTTGTTCTTCGCTGAGTACGACATCCTTAAAAGCATGTAACTTTGCAAGTTCAGCTTCTACTTCTGCAACACCTTCTTCAAAATCATCAAAAGTTACAACAGATAATTCAGCGTCATAATGAGGAATGCCAAATGAAGCAGCATTATTAAAGAAGAAATTAACGCTAAATTGATCGCCTTCAAATAACATAACTAATAATTCATCCATATAATCAGCGAAATCTTCATTTCTAGGATTATCAATATTCATAATTGCCCTAAATGAATGCAATATTTCACCGGTACTAGTGTTTTTTAAATCCGCTTTAACTTGGTATTTACCAGCAAGTTTTTGATCGTTATTAGTGTATACCACTTCGGTTCCACTAGGCAAGTCACCAGTAACTGCTAAACTTTTTGAAGAGCCATCAGCAACAAAATCTTGACTTTCAAACTTCAAGCCATAAAGATTATCAACTACTTTAACTGTAACAACAACTGGATCAGGTTTAGCATAATTTTTTGACAAATCGGCAGTTACTGTCACTGTATAAGTACCAACTTTACCAATTGGTTTAGTAGGTGAATACATTAAAATTTGTTCATCATTATTTAATTCAACATATGGGCGTACTCCTTCGGGAGTAATCGCAATTGTTTGATTAGCATCTGCTGTGATAACACCCTTAGCTCGTGTAATACTAAGTTGTGCAGTCAATTCCTTCTCAGTACCGTATACGCTAACTTTGGCTTTCACATCGTAATTACCAACATTAACTTTACCATTGTTTTCGTAAGTAACAGTTGCACCTTCTGGTAAATTTTGTACAGTCAGTGATTGTTCAGTACCATCATAAACAAAACTAGCGTCTTCTAGTCTGCAATTATCTAAGGTTTTAATAATAGTTTGACATTTTTCTTGTGTAACGTCGTCTTCGCATGTCTTTTCGCCACAGCTAGATAAAGCCATCGAGCAAACAAACATTAATGCTACGACTACTAACATTCTAAATATTTTTCGATAATTCATATATACCTCCTGATGTTTTTATGTTAGTTTATCATTTTTTTCGGTACTTGTCAATCATTGTGACCTAAAAAGAAGGTGATTACTCACCTTCTACTTCTGAAATAGCTTTACAAATTAATTTGTAATCTTGCTCAATACAACTATAAACATCAGCTAGTTCATTATACTTCTGTTCTCTTATAAGATTCATAAACTTATTTAAGTTATTATATAAAATAGTAAACGAAAGATTACTTGCCAAACCCTTAAGAATAGTGATATCACGAATAACAGTATCAAATTCTTTATCAAGATAATGCTTCTCAAAATTGTGGAATGAAGTTTCATAAAGAAATTTATTCGCAAACTTTAAATATAAGCCCTTATTCCCAACAAATCGTAATAATGCATTGTCCGAATTAACGCCATATGGACGAAGTTTTTGCATAAGGGTAGCAAACTTTTCCTCATCTTCAATCGAATCAGATTTAGCATTATTATTACTCTTAATCGATGGATTGTAAATAACGATCTGATTTTCACCAATTTGTTTTGCTTCGTACGCGGCAATATTGGCTTTTCGATAAAGATTATCAAAACTAGTTCCATCAAGTGGGAACAATGAGATACCAATATTACAAGTAATTCGATACTCACATTCTCTAACAGCTTCATTGAACATATGCATAACTTGCTCAGCCTTGTTCAAAATATCAACTTTCGCAGTCATATTACCAAGACATACGATAAATTCATCACCACCAAAGCTTGCTGCAAGGTCAGTTGCCCGTAATACACGTTTTAAGCCTTGACTAATCTCCGATAAAATCTTACTTAATGCCGCTCCACCAATCGATTTTGTCAAAGATTGGAATTGGTTGATGGTAATCACCATAAAAGCACAAAGTTTATCAAGATGGGCTTTTTCTAACCATTCTTCAAGTAAATAGATAAAGGAAGAACGATTAAAATTATCAGAAACGGTATTTGTAAATTGGGTGTTAGCATTACGCTCATTATCAATGTTTTCAACGCTTACAATACCTTTTAAATCACCGGTATTGGTATCGCGATTCATTACAATTGACCTAGCTGCCCAATATATCTTACCAAAATTATCATGGCGACGATGCTCGAAGCGCAAACTGTAGTTACCTTTTTCAAACTCAGCTTTTAAGTATTCAACACTAGATACACGTTGATATTCGCTCTTGTATTCTTCTAAGACATAGCGATTAACCGCATTAGTAACCGTATCCTCATATGAAGTTCTAATATCTCCATGATATTGTTCGGGAACATTACCATTAATAACTTCAATAATACCTTTCGTAAAGTTACATCCATAGGTTACTATGTGACGATTCATAATTAACTCATAGTAGTCACGAGATTTTTGATACTCAATTTCACGTTCTTTTTGAATAGTGATATCGGTGCATACCACAACGGCAGCTTTTGAAATTCCATATTCATCAGGTAAAGCAGTTAATTCAAATGAATACCAATGTGTATTATGATTCTTGTCATATAGTTTACATACTGCTTGTGCATAATTCGCACCATTCATGATTTCTTCATGAATTCTTGTATACTCAGCTATACTTTCTTCAGCAACCAAACCATCAGCGATAGCTTGTTCTGGTAGAGTTCCATAAATAGTTGGTACTCCAAATAATTCTGCGGTTTTTTCTAAGAAATTAGCAGCACGTGTTTCATAATTATAATGATAAATAATGTTATCACTTAAAGCTGAAGCCATTTTATACATACTCGTCCAAATTCGAGTTTGTTCTTCGCTTTCTTTTTGTTCCGTAATATCGTAAACAGTACCGATAAGAACGTTTTTAGATAAATAACTGCTTGTACAACGCACTAAAATCCAAATTTGATCTCCATCTTGTTTATAAGCTTTTAATGTTAGTTCAAAAGTTCGCTTAGATGTAAAACTATCATCCGTCATCAAAGCTTTAACATGAGCAATCTCCGAAGGATGTAATGCATAGCGAGTATCAAAATTAACTTTATGAGCTTGCTTGCGTGTGTAACCAAAAAGGCGATAGAAAAAATTATTGGCATAAACAATCTTATTATCACTAATTGAAGCCTTAAATATGCCACAAGGAACATCATTTAAAAGATTCATATAAACCGAATTAGTAGTACTTGATTCCATATCGGCTTTACTCAAGTTGTAGTCCATTTCTAAGGTGTCATTTTGGCGGCTCACATAATCATTCACATAATTATGATGGAAAATTAAATGAGCAGTATTCATGATGTGTTGATAGAAAGCTTCATCATAATCATTATTATCAACAATATCAAATACACCATATTCGAATAACTTGCCATAATCAGCTCGCAACACTTCAGGGCCAATTATTATAAATGGAATTCGCGAAGTGTAGCCACTATCATTGCATTCCATCATCCATTCCATCATGCTCTTACCAAATATACTATTAGTATTAATGATCACACTCACAATCTCATATGAGAATTCGTCTAGTATTTCTAAACATTCCGTAATAGTAGCACAAGGAATTACCTCAAATTTGTTGTTAAATAAAGCTTGAACTTGCTCAATATGCTCAGGCATACTATCAGCAATTACAATTTTTTGTTTTAATTGTTTTTGTTTAGTTATTTTTCTCAAATTATATAAAGCATTATCATCAATGTTAATAAACTTCTTAACATGTTTTTCGAGTTCTTCAATAGGTAAAGGTTTATAATATAAGAACCCTTGAGCAAAACGGCAGTTATTTTGAGCGATAAAGTTTTCATATTCTTTATTCTCGATACCTTCGCAAACAACTCTTAATTGGTTTTTCTTACAAATATAAACAATATTTGAAAATAGTTCTTGACCCATTTCGGTTGACATTCCATTATCAACAAACTCTTTATCAAGTTTTAAAACATCAATTGGGGTACTTTGTAACAAAGTAATTGAAGAGTATCCAGAACCAAAGTCATCAATAGACACTTTAAAGCCCATATTACGTAATCGCTTTATTTGAAGAACGGTATTATGCATATCGCTCATGACGATGGTTTCAGTTAATTCCAATTCAATCAAACCAGTCGGCACTTCGTACTTTTGGGTCATTTCATAAAGACGTTCACAAAGCATTGGATCAGCAAAGTTTTCGCGAGAAAGATTACATGAAATAGGGATTATCGGATGTTTTTGGGCTATCCAAGAATGCAATTGTTTACAAACTGCTTCAAATATGTACATATCAAGTTTGACAACAAAACCCGTTTTTTCAAAGTATGGAATAAAATCGCCTGGACTTATGCGACCTTTAATGGGGTGAATCCAACGAACTAAAGCTTCAGCTCCAATTATTTTACCATCAATGATATCAACTTTAGGCTGATAATAAGCGACAAATTGGTGCTCATTAAGAGCAGTTTCCATATCATTTTCAATTTCTTTTTCTTTTGATATCTTGTCATGTAAGGCCGTTCCATAATAAGCATGAGAACTGGCAAACGAATCCTTCAAGGATTCTCTAGCATATGAAGCACGATTAATTGCTTTTTCGACATCGGTATCACCAGGCTCCATCCGATATATTCCGCTCTTTATTGCAAAAACAAAGTTATTCTTAAATTGTAACTTCTTATACTCCATAGCAGCTTCAGCGAAACGTCGTTCTAAATCATCGCGGCCAAGATAACGAATAAATAAAATAAAGTTGTCAGCATACATCCGCCCAAAATGTTCATCTTCGTGAGTAGTATTATTTAACGTATCAGCGAACATCTTTAAAATTCGATTACCTTCATCATGACCATACAAATCATTAATCAATTTAAACTTAGTTATATCGCAAGATATCATCGCATATTGATGATTCTCATTACGACATAAAACCTTGTTAACATTTTCTAAAAACTTGCTGTAACTACAGTAACCAGTTATTTTATCAAAGTTAATCCGTTTTTTCATCCGTGATATTCTAAAGTAGCTAACCACAGCGAAGACAACTATCAAAACAACAGCTGTACAGATTATAATAAAAAATAGCAGATTATTATCATCAATTACAATATCAAAAAGGCTGCCTTCTGTCGAAGCAGTAATATTCCACGATAAAAAGCGCATGAAAAGCGCAGTTGTATTAATCGTAAATACTAATCTTAGAAAGTTTCTTAATCTCATAAGCCACCTCAACAAGTAGAAATAATCCCCAATACTAAAACTAAAACTAAAAAATATATTACAATTACCACTATAGTTTATCATACTTTTAATTGTTTTGGCAAATATTTACTTAATATTTTTTATAATAATAGGGTAGAGGGAAAATAATTTTATTTTCGCCCCTCCCATTGCACCGTAC
>CAYJAQ010000063.1:0-7356 GCA_964368275.1 uncultured Staphylococcaceae bacterium | reverse complement strand
TTATTATACCTTATTTAATTGTTTTAGTCAAACAATTGTTATATAAAATCAAAGAGCAGACTACTATAAAATAGCCTGCTCATTTATATTATTTATTTTGCTCACTGATTAATTCATACATTAAATCAGCATCAGCTTTTTTGGTAGACTCTAATAGTTGAGTAATTTTGACTTCAATAATCTTTTTACCAAAAGATATTTTCAATATGTCGCCAACTGCAACCTCTTTTGAAGGCTTTGCTGGCTTACCATTTACTAGAATTCTTTCTGCTTCACTTGCTTCTTTAGCAAGGGTTCGGCGTTTAATAATTCGAGAAACTTTTAGATATTTATCGAGTCGCATTATTCATCAGTCTCTTTAGTGTTGCTTTCTTCACTAGACAATTCTTCTGCTGGTGTATCTATTACAGCTTCATGTGCTTGCGCTTCTTCAGCCATTTTAGCTTTCTTCTTTTCCCACCATGCAAGACGACCTGTATTAACTAGCTCTTCTATGTCTTCTCTAGTTAATGTTTCAATTTGAACTAAGTGAGAAGCAAGTAGGTCTAATAATTGACGATGTTCTCTAATTGTTTCTTCACCAGTCTTGTAACACTCATCAATTATACGACGCACTTCCCGATCAATCTCTAATGCTACTTGGTCAGAGAAATTTTTGTCAGCCATATAATCACGACCTAAGAATACATTACCAGTACGTGTTTCATATTGAACAGTACCAAGATCACTCATTCCATATTCGGTAACCATTGCTCTCGCGATTGCAGTTGCTTTTTGGAAATCATTATGAGCACCAGTTGACATTTGACCAAAAACCATTTGTTCAGCTATACGCCCTGCAAGAAGTCCGGTAATATTAGCTGTTAAAGTTTCTTTTGTTTGTAAGAATGTTTCTTCCGCTGGTGTCATCAAATTGTAACCACCCGCCTCGCCACGAGGAATAATAGTAACTTTTTGTACAACATTAGCGTGTTTTAATTTTAAACCTATAACTGCGTGTCCAGCTTCATGATAAGCAATTAATGCTTTTTCAGTATCACTATATTTACGCGATTTCTTAGCAGGTCCCATCATAACCCGGTCAACTGCTTCATCTATATGATAGATTTTTATTTCTTTACAGTTTTCACGTGCAGCAAGTAATGCAGCTTCATTTAGTAAGTTCTCTAAATCAGCACCACTAAAACCAGGAGTTCTACGAGCTACATCAGTCAAGTTTACCCGTTTTGAAATCTTTTTATTGCGTGCATGCACTTTTAAAATAGCTTCACGACCTAACATATCAGGATTAGAAATTGTAATCTGACGGTCAAAACGACCAGGTCGAAGAAGGGCAGGGTCCAAAATATCAGCACGATTAGTTGCTGCCATAACAATAATACCCGAGTTTCCTGCAAATCCATCCATTTCAACTAATAATTGGTTAAGTGTTTGTTCTCTTTCATCATGTCCACCACCAAGTCCAGTTCCTCTTTGACGACCAACAGCATCAATTTCATCAATGAAAATAATGCATGGGGCAGTTTGTTTAGCGGTTTTGAACATGTCACGAACACGGCTTGCACCTACGCCAACAAACATTTCAACAAAATCAGAACCTGAGATAGAATAGAATGGAACATTAGCTTCACCTGCTACGGCTCTTGCTAATAATGTTTTACCAGTACCAGGCGCTCCTACTAATAGAATCCCTTTGGGAATACGAGCTCCCATTGCAAAATATTTTTGTGGGTTCTTTAAGAAGTCAACAACCTCAATTAATTCTTCTTTTTCTTCATCAAGAGCAGCTACATCTTTGAAAGTAGTTGATGACTTTTTAGATAAACGAGCACGACTCTTACTGAATTCAAATGCTTTATTATTTCCACTATTGCTTGATTTAAAGATGAAGAAGACAAATACTATTACTAATATAATTGGAATTAATAGTGATAAAAGATTCCAAATATTGAAAGTAGAAATTGCTCTAGCAGAAGCAAATTCGGCATCTACTTCTCCTGCATCATGTAATAAATTAAGACGATCGAATTGCGGGTCAGTTAAATTGATGCTAAAGGTTTTAGCTTTATCAATGTTTAGATTAGAGTCAATAAACTCTTCAGTATACTCGCCATAAATAGCCCATAATTTTTCATTACCATCACCAGCTACACCACTGTATTCAATTTTCTTAACTACGCCATTTTCTTGTATTTGTTCAAAGAACTTATCAGTTGTAAGTTCTACGTTAGTATCGTTACCACTTGTAACAGCAACTACAACACCGATAATTATAATTGCTATTAACAGTAGCACTAATAAATCGGATATTCCAATTTTCTTTTTGATTGGTCCTTTTTCTGCCATCCATTTTCTCCTTTTCTAATACTTAGGCTTTCGATATTTTAAGCCTAACATTTCTAATACTTCATTGTTTTTGTTACATAATAATAAGAGGTTCATTCGTTCAAAGTGTGCGATTTTTTTTGTCGTTAAGAAGTCGCTTACTTTTTTAGAACCTGATTGCAATTTAATTTTATCGCCGTCTTTTCGGCTTCTAACAATAATTGGCAATTCTTTTATATTATAACACATCTCATTGGCTTTTGTTTTAAAATAACAAATATTTTTGTTGACAATTAATTGTGCATTATTTGGCAAATGGTATTCGCCATCTTTCGTAATTTCTAAATAATATTCACCAATTATATTGCTATTATTGATGAAATGAATTTGTCCATATTCTTTTATCATCCAAAGATTAGAATTTATTCGATTTACGATTTGTTGCTTATCAGCAGCTATTTGTTTGATTACTTCATCTATACATATTCTAGATAATTTATATGATTTTAATATTCTAAATAGAATCTGAACTCGTAAAAAACTACTTAATGATAAAAAGTCATTTATGTTAAATGTTATATCTTTATTGTTAACCGTAACAGACTCATTTATAAAATTTTTTATTTTTTCTTCTAGTAACAAATCAGCATTTTGAATCGTGTCACTAAAATCATTAATTGCATCATAAATTGTAGGATTCTCTTCTAACAAAAGTGGTACTATTTGGTGTCGAATACGATTTCTAGTATAATCATTTTCAAAATTAGAACTATCTTCAAAGTACTTAATATTGTTATTTTTTGCATAATCATAAATGCTAGATTTATTCACTTTTAATAAGGGGCGATATATATACGTCCCATTCTCAAAGGTTTCTGATAAAATTCCAGCATACCCCTTTAAACTAGATGTTCTTATTATTCGCATAAGAATAGTTTCTAAATTATCATCAGCATGGTGTGCTGTCAATAATATATCTAATTTTTCTTTTTTCATTACTTCTTTAAACAATTTATATCTCTCACTACGAGCATAGTTTTGAAAATTACCAACGTAATCTAAATCTAATCTTTTAACATAGCATGGAATCTCGCGGGTTTTGCAAAAGTCTTTTATGTATTTTTCCTCTAATTCTGATTGTTCGCGTTTTTGATGATTTACATGAACAACGACAATTCTATTAGCCCGAGAATTAATTACCATGTCTAGTAAGACAGTAGAATCAACACCGGTAGAACAAGCTACTAGTACTTTTTTACCATCAATTTTAGCATTTAGGGTAGTTTGAGCTTGTGCTAGACTTTGCATAACTTTTACCTCCATTTATGTATTATACCATATTATTAGATTTCTTTGGTGAAATTGCACTGAATTATGTATGAAAAATAAAAAAGAATATCTAAAAAAGATATCCTAATTTAAGTCTATTAATTAATATATTTGTTCAGTTTACTAATATTACTACTAAATATGGATGAAGGGAAACTAACTTGATAATTATTTTTTCGTTCTTTTTCTAAAAAAGCTTCTTTAATGTTTTCATCTAACAAACTGGCAAAATTAATGACATCATGTTCAAATAAGTAATACGCTAATGCTCCTGGTATTGTATTTATTTCATTTACATAGCATTCTTTAGTCACATTATCGTATAAGAAATCCACTCTGACAATTCCCTTTAACTCTAATCCTTTATATACTTCTGTTGTTGTGCTTTTAATATAACTAGCAAGTTGTTCAGAAATAAGTGCGGGGATAATATGGCAATTGTTGTTAATCTTTTCTTTTTGTTCGTATTTATCGCTAAATTTAAAGATATCCTCCTTAATATTTATTTCTTCAATATCAGAGACTATATACTTATCCCCTTTTTTGTATATAGCACAAGCAAATTCACGGAAGTTTTCTAAACACTGTTCTATTATTAATTTATTGTCATACTTAAAAGCTACTTCAATTGCGTTCAGAATTTGCGATTCTTCTTTTACTTTATTTATGCCAATGCTAGAACCTAGTGATGCAGGTTTTACAATGACAGGATAAGACAAATCATTAAAGTTAATAGTGTTATTTTCGTAAAGAACTATTTCATCTAAAACCTTTATATTAAATGACCGCAACATAACTTTTGTCCAGTGTTTATCCTGACAGATTGCGGCAGCTTTAGTGTTACAAGTAGGAAAGGGGATTTTAAGCAATTCTAACCACCCAGCAATATTGCCATCTTCAACTCCTTTACCATGCACAATTGGCCAAATAAGGTCTATTTTTTGCTTATAAAAAGACTTTTTGTTAGAACTAATTAAATAATGCCGGTGTTGATTTTCAACAATTGTAACAGGAAAGTATTTTTTGCCATTTGTAAGATTATTTGCGAAAGTTTCAATTTTATCAAGATTAGGTCCATTTATTAAAACATTGTCACGATTTAAATATATCGGAATAATGTTGTAGCGATTTCTATCCAAGTTATTCATTACTTGAATTGCACTTATTACTGAAATATCGTGTTCTACACTTTGGCCACCAAATAATACAACAAGATCTATTTTCATTCTTACCTCCTTAAGTAATTATCAGGCAAATCATTTTCAATCAATAATGTAATTTCAGTAGATTGATATGCCTCAGTTAATGTAAAATATGCTTCTTGAAAGGATGGAAACATGAAGAAGTTAGTATAATTAACTTCTAGTAAAGCCTTTTTAATATATTCTGCAGAAGGATTACTAACAAGATATACGCGATCGCATATTTCTGCTGCCTTTTTAGCAATAATACTATTTAATTTTTTTTCATCATTACCGGCATCTACAATACCAGGAGTAAGTAATACCTTAAGCTTATTTGACATTTTAAGAACGTCAAGCGCATTTTTAAAGCCTTCAATATTAGCATTAAAACTATCATCTATCAGCTCAATGTTCCCCATATAACTTACTGATAAACGGTGTTCAACACTTTTTAGTTTTTTTACTGATGTTAGTATTTCATTTAACGGAATATTTACGGCATCTGCACAAGCAAAAGCAAGTAAAAGATTATATACATTATGCCTTCCCAACAGGCAAGTTTCAATTGTTGCATAATATACATTCTCTTTGTATATATCAAAACGCATTTTTCCAATATTTAGCAGTATATTATGTGCTTGATAGAAGGCGGGTTTTACAAGACCAACTGTAATGATTTCTATTTTTTTAGAAAGTTTATTTTTATTAATATATTCGTTAATATAGTTATTGTCAATGTTTACAATAGCCATTTTAATATGCTCATTTTCTAGTAATTCAAATTTAGTTTTAATAATGTTATCAATTGTTTTGAATGTAGCTAAATGCTGCGGGCCAATCTCCGTTAAGATAGCAATGCTGGGCTTAACTAAATCGACAAGTTCCTTTATATCTCCGACATTAGATGCACCCATTTCCACTATAAAAGTTTCTGTTGTTGACAATAAGTATTCTCTTATTGTCTTAGTAATTCCCATTGGCGTATTATATGACTTGGGGCTTTTTATAGTTAATGAATTATTTTTTAACAAGTGATAAATATAATTTTTAACTGATGTTTTACCATAACTTCCAGTTATTGCAATTACTTTGGGATTTATTATTTCTAATTTTCGCTTAGCTTTTTTAATATAAAAATTAGCAATTATTCTTTCTATCGGGAACATAATAAAATTAGCTATAAGGATTAATGATGGCTCAAGAGTAATCAATATTGATATTATTAATATATGTTTTTCAAATATTAAGATAGGAATTAGCACAAGCATCATCTGCATAATTAATAATCTAATGGCTCGCTTTGTAATATTAGGCTTTACAATCAAAGGGCGAACCGAGATAAATGAAGCAGTTAATGATGCTATCACAAGAATGCCACTATACCAAGTCATTGTTACATCATATATTACCGAAAATATAATATTAAAATAATTTATAAAAGCAGTAGCATCCGTCAGATAATGTTTTTTTAAACTATATATATATCTGCCTGCAAAATAATGATTTTGTTGAAGCAGCGATAAACTAACATAGGTACATCGTGAAAATAATACTAATGCTAAAATAATTATAACAATAATCAATTGCTTACTCTCCTTTTAAATAATTTTTAATTATTATAATAAATGCTCTTTCTTCTTCTAAATATGGAAAATGGCCAGAGTTTCTAAACTCAACTATTCCTGCATTTTTAATTAATCTTTTCATTTTTAAGCAATCATGGTATGGAGTAACCTTGTCTTTTCTTCCCCACATTAATAATGTCGAACAATTGATTTTGCGCATTTCCTTTTGTAAATCTTCATTAACAGCTTTATTTAGTATTTTTCGCATCATGATACTAGCGCTCCGATAATCACTACTTCCACTTTTTTCATAAAGCATTTGTAATTTTATGGGTTTCTTTTGATAAAGAAACTTCTTTATTTTGAACAATGTTATTTTAATCCTTTTTATTATGCTTCGTTTTCTTATCCCAGCACTATCTATTAGTATTAATTTATTAACTTCGTATTTACTAGTATACTTGATAGCAATACGTCCACCAAATGAATGTCCAATAATAATAGGATTACATATTTGTTTATCTTTTATAAAACAATTTAGCATATTAGCATATTCGTAAATATCCCAAGCAAATGAAGGCTCACTGCTTTTGCCAAAACCAGCCAAATCTAAAGTATATATTTGATAATCATTTTCTAATGCTGAAACAATTCTAGTGAATGTTTCTGACGATTGCCCCCACCCATGAAGCATAATTATTGGGGGCCCACAGCCATTCTTATTATAATATATAATGGTATCATGATAGTTATAAAGCAAAAAGACCATCTCCTAGAATAATATATTCTAGTCAATGATCTTTTATGTTGCATTTTTTGCGTAATTCGCTATTAAACGATAACATTCGCTTGTCTACATTTGTTAATGCTATATTACTTATTTATTTTTTAGCAATAATTTTAAAATATTTGTTAATAATAGAAATAGAGTTTATTTTATGGTTATACTAAAT
>CAYJAQ010000062.1:0-7466 GCA_964368275.1 uncultured Staphylococcaceae bacterium | reverse complement strand
TATTTACAAAAACAGGGGTACGGAAAGTGCTTCAAAGGTACGGAAATCGGCTAGGATTAACAATATAGCAATTTCTGCTGATGGAACGGCCACTTATAATGGCACTACGTATGATAGTATTGAAAAAGCATTAGCTGTTATTACTGCAGAAGCAGAAAAAGCAGTGCTTGCTCAAAAGAATCAAGAACTTATTAACGAGGCAAATACCGATATTACTGAAGTTTACGATCTATATGTTGCATCTAAACGATATAGCGAGAATGGCATAAAAGCTTTAAAGGCATACGCTGATCAAGCGATTGTTAGTTTGTCAATGATTGATTTAACACTTTCTGATATAAGAGGTGCCATAGCTGATGTTATTACTGATAACTTATCTAACTTTATGAGCGTAAAAACTAAAAGTACTAATACGCCTGATGGTCTTGTAAAACCAGATACTTCCATAAGTGATTATGATAGTAATTATGATCCATCCGAAAATGGTTATTATGGTGATGTTCAATCAAACGATGATGTTATTGATTCTAATGTATTATTAATAATTGTTGAACAAAAAGGTACTTATGTTGAAATTGCGAAAGAGACATATGAATCTTCTATACCAACTGAAGAAGCAAAGACCGAAATAAAAGCCCTATTTGATATTTATCTTGCTGAAAATGGACGACGCATTTCTTACACGCTTGAAAATGGTATTTATACAGTTAGAATATTAATTCCTGAAGAGTATCGTTCAATGCGTGAATTAGAAATAGTTTATATCGCAGATAATGGTCAAATTGAAAAATTCGCAACTGAAAGAGTTGGCAACTTCATTATCTTCAAGACAAATCACTTCTCTGATTATGCCCTAGTTGGTTTAACTGAGTTAGAACAGACAAGAATTGAACAAATTGAAAAAGCTGCTACTTTCCTTGATGAATTAGATACAAGTGTTTACAGTCATGATCAATTCCAAGAGATTAAAGTACAATATAATGAAGTCATTACTAAGCTTGAATCAAAAACAGTTGAAGCAGAAGAAATGGTAAGAATAGTATTAGAGTTTGTTGAAGTTGTTGAAAATAGTCCAACCGCTTTAGATAAAGCTAGTGAAGACGCTATAAAAGGCCTAAAAGACGAATTGGCAGCAATCGATCCTAGTAAGTATACAAAAGAAGATTATGAGCAAATTGTCGCAACATACGAAGAAGCAATTGGTAAAATCAGTAAAACTGATAATATTGAGGAGATTGAACAAATCACTATTAAAGCAAATGACTTTGTTAGTGAACAATCAACTATTACCAATAAGTCACTTAAAGTAATTACAATCGTTCTTCTTGCCCTTGCTGCTTTGATACTGACTTTATATTTATTCTATTTTAAAGTAAACTACATAGTTGTCGATGGCAACAGTACTTCAATAGTTTCACAAAAGCGAACTTTCTGGTTATTCAAAATAAAACCTGATAAGTGTAGTATTGAAATTAGTGGTAAAACACTTGAAGGAATCTATTTAAATAAAGACTTGACTGAAAAAGCAATACCATTTAGAATGCCTTTCGGAAGAGTAAACTTATATTTGTCATTTAATGATTTAGAAGAAGATGAGAAATAGAGTATGAGTATTGAAGGTGATTATTATGAAATCAGAATTAAATGATATAAAAGATAATATTATTAATCCGAGTGAATTAAACGACATTGTTACCATTAATGATACGATTAGTGGCGATAATCCAATTGATGATAATGAATCAGCCAGTGAATCACTTGAACCAACACAGATTAGTGTCAAGCCAAAGAAAAAGAGTAACATTAATTTAATGCAATTAATGTCATCGGTCGCAGTAGTAGCAGCTGTCGGAACTGTTGCTATTGCGACAACAGTAACTAATAAAGTAAATCTAGATATTGCATTTGATGACTTTGTTGTTACTGATACATCAATAGAGTATGGGGTAAACGTAAGTGATTACGAAGCGACTGAATTAACCTTACAAATTATCAATGATTTTACCTTAAGAAGTGTTGAAATAGTTGATAATTATGTAAGTGGTAGTTTTGAAGAACTATCGCCTAATATGTCATACACTATTCAAGTAGTGATGCCAGGTGTTTTAGGATCTGATAAAGTATTAGCTTATCAAAGTATTAATACACTATCAACTGCTGACTACAAAACAGCCAGATTTGTTGATATAAAAACGGAGTGTAAATGTCATGTCGATGGTTATTTCTACTTCACAATGAACTTTATTGACAATGTTAATAGTTATTCTGACTTTGAGGCTTACCTTGAAGATGAGAGTGGCAATACTAGTTATTGTGAATGGAATGAAAATTATCACGCTGAACAAAAAATTGCAGTTTTAGATACTACTATCACAGGAGATCGAGCAACACTTTATATTTATTGTTACAATAATGAATCAAATGAAAGGATTTTATGCTACCAAGTAGAGGTCGCTATATAAAAGGTAAATAAAAATATGGCAAAACAAGTAAAAATAGAAAAAGCAGAATTATCAGGAAGTGAAAAGAAAAAGTTAATAATTAAGATTATCTTATTCGTATTATTAGCAGTTGGCTTTATCGTAAGTTATGTCTTTAATGATAAAATTTTCGGTGAGAAATCAGTATTTAATCAAGCATTAACCGAAAATGCATTAATTGATGGGTTATTCCAAAAAATACCAGCTGTTATTAAGACATTAAGAATCTTCATAATTGCTTATTTAATTAATTTAGTTTTAAAATTAATCATTAAGAAAACTTTAATAAAATCAAATAAGAGTAAAACAATATTTAATCTTGTACAAAGTTTCTTAAAATGGATTATTGCAATAGTTACAATAATAATGGTGCTAGCTGCTTGGGGTGTTGATACAACTACGCTATTAGCAAGTGCTGGTATCTTAACATTAGTTATTGGGCTAGGTGCTCAAAGCTTAGTGGCTGATATTGTTGCGGGAATCTTTATCGTCTTTGAAGGGGAATTTCAAGTTGGTGATATCGTAGTTATTGAAGGATGGCGTGGAACTGTTAGTGAAATCGGCATGCGGGTAACAAAGGTTGAAGATGCTGGTGGTAACATTCAGATTATCAACAATAGTCAAATAACTAAGATCATTAATCAAACCGTTCAATTGTCAGTTGCAAAGTGTACAATGTCAATTGAATATAGTGAATCTATTGAAAAAGTTGAAATATTGATTAGAGATTACTTAGATGTATTGAAAGCAAAAATTCCATCAATTATTGAGGGACCTTTCTATAAAGGTGTTAATAGCTTGAGTGCATCAAGTGTGGATTTACTATTTGTAGCAAAGTGTAAGGAAGAAGATATATATCAAGTACAACGTGAATTAAACCGTGAGTTAAAGTTGATGTTTGACCGTGAGAATATTTCTATTCCATTTACACAAGTTGTTGTACATGAACCAACTGGTGCAAGCAGTTCGATAACAGCGAAAATGGCTAAAGAAGCATATGATTTTGCTAAAGAACAACAAGGCTTATCTAAGTATATTGAAGAAAAGCAATAGACAACTAGAATTAATAAAAAATTTCTAACTAAAGAAGGTGTGGTATCGCTAGATACCGCACCTTTCAAATATATATGTATTGAATATTTTTTAATTATTTGCTATAATTATGATATTAAATATAATGTTTGGAGTATATTATGATTGAATTTCCTGAAGCGATAAATATAGCTGATGCTTTGAACACTCATGTAACTGGTAAAGTGGTAATTCAAGTAATGCTGCCGACAAAGCTCCATAAATTTTGTTGGTTCAATGGTAATCCAGCACTATATGAGGATAAAATTAAAAATACTAGTATTACATCATCACAAGGCTTTGGTATATATGTTGAGTTAACTTTTTCAAATAACTGGAAATTATGTATAAATGATGGCGTTAACGTAAGACTTGTTTCTATTAGCGATCTTCCTAAAGACTATCAACTATTGATTAAGTTTACAGATGGTACAGCGCTTGTGTTTTCAGTTGCCATGTATGGTGGAATTATTTTACATGACGGTAATTTTGAAAATGATTATTATCAAAAAAGCAAAACTTATGTTTCACCATTATCACCAGAATTTAAATCGTTATTTTGTGCGAAGATTATGGCAGCCAATCAAAATCTTTCAGCGAAAGCTTTTTTGGCAACTGAACAAAGATTCCCTGGAATTGGTAATGGTGTAGTCCAAGATATCTTATTTGAAGCAGGTATAAATCCCAAAAGAAAATTATTGACTATGAGTAATCAAATGCACGAAGTATTATATAATGCGATTGTTAAGACACTTAGAGAAATGACTAATAATGGTGGCCGTGACACTGAAAAAGATATTTTTGGAAACTTTGGTGGCTATAAAACAAAATTATCTAAGAACACTATTGAAAAAGGGTGCCCGGTATGTGGTAATAAAATTACGAAGGAAGCCTATTTAGGCGGATCAATTTATTATTGTCCCGTTTGTCAACCGCTTGTTAAATAGATTTTTACTAGTTAGTAAAGAAAGAGGTAGGAATGAGTAAAAAAGAAATAATAAGAGAATTAAACGTTGAAAAGCTTAATATTTGTGAAAAAGATGGCAAAGTAAAGATGACACTATTTAATTCGATGAATATGCCACCAGTGGTTGTTGATGGCGTTGATATAATGCCTGGTCATCGTCAAGGCAGTAATACTTCAGGTATTATGTTTTATGATGGCAATGGGGTAGAATGTGGTGGCTTAATCTTTGGTGATAATGAAGGCCATGGAATGTCACTTACTTTTGATAAACAGTTGCAAGATCAAGTTATTCAAATTGTGACTAGTGAGTGTGATGGAAATCATAATTATGGAATGTATTTATTTGATCGCCCTAATTATGATATTAGAGAAACAATAAAATTGTCCCATGAATATCAAAAGGCGATTGGCAGTGAAAAACAAGAAATACTAGAAAAACTTCAACAAGCTAATCAAAAAAGAGCCTTTATTGGTAAGACTTCTGATGGCAGTGTTTCGGTTAATTTATATGATTCAAAGGGAAATGCTCGAATTAGATTATGTATTGATAAAGACGATAATCCTGTAATTGAAGTGCTAGATTCACAAGGTAATGCGATTAAAACAATGTAATGAATTACGATAAAGAAAGGGAAATATATGACGCCATTAGTTAGTACCATAATATCAATATCAATTATCTTTTTAGCAACTACGCTAGGTTCAAGTTTAGTATTTATTCTTAAAAAGAATTTTTCAGAGAAGTTATCAAATAGTATTTTAGGTTTTGCATCAGGTATAATGATTTCAGCCGGGATCTTTGGTTTGCTTTTACCAGCTATTACTGAGGCAGAAACAATTTATGAAAATTATGCGGTTATACCAATTATAATCGGATTCTTATTAGGTGGAATATTACTTTTTTTCCTAGATAAGATTATTCCCCATTTTCATCATCGTCAAGATGAAGAAGAAGGTATAAAAACGGAAAAGATTTCCAAACAGATTAAATTCTTTTTAGCAGTTACAATTCATAACATCCCTGAGGGTTTATCAATCGGTTTTGCTTGTGGCTTAGCCTTTTCCTCAAGTGATCCAGCTATGGTATACGGAGCATTAGCACTCGCTATCGGTATTGCCATTCAAAACTTCCCAGAAGGAGCTGCTGTATCAGTACCCCTTTTAGAAGAAGGGGCAAGTAAAGGTAAGGCTTTCTTCTTAGGAACAATGAGTGGAGCAGTAGAGCCAGTCTTTGCTATAGTTGGATTAGTGCTTGCTTCAACAATTAGTGCCATTATGCCTTGGCTTTTAGCTTTTGCAGCTGGAGCAATGATTTATGTAACAGTAGATGAATTATTACCATCTGCTAGAAAAGGTGGACATGAGCATTATGGCATCTGGGCATTCATGATTGGTTTTGTAGTCATGATGATACTTGAAATGACTTTATAGCAAATAAAAAACACATTAGCAGCGTAATTTAAAAGGTACCCCATGTCAAGGACATAAATAAAAAAAGTGTTTATTTAGATTTGTTATATTAATCCTTTAGAGGATTTCACCTTAAAATGGATTAGAAGCTGGATTGTACGATTGTACTTTCAGCTTTTTCTTTTGAGTGAAGTAATTGACTACCACCTTCTAAAAGATATACTCTATATTCCATAGGGGTTCGTTTTCCTAAGTCCCATTGATATCGATAATTGTTATAATAATTGATGTACTCATCAATTTCCTTTTTTAAGTCTGTATAATCTAGACATTCTTTTAAATGTAATTCATCCTTCATGTGACCAAAGTAAGATTCTTGTGGTGCATTATCCCAACAGTTACCACGTCTTGACATTGATTGTAATATATTATAATTCTTTAATAATTTTTGATATATATTAGATGTATAGTGAACTCCTTGATCTGAATGAATTAATGTTTTTTCTGTTAATTTGATATCAGTCCTATTAACTAACATTTTTACTGTATCTTCAACAAAAGTAAGTTCTAATGATTTTGATACTTGATATGCAATAATCTCTCGTGTTACTGAATCTTTAATTGTAGAGATATAAGCCAAATTTCTATTTGGTCCATAATAGAGATAGGATATATCAGTTAATATATTTTTGAATGGATTTGCATCATAGAATTTTCTTTCTAATAAATTAGGAGTTATATTATTTGTCTTCATAGCTTTTGCCATACGTCTATATGGATTAGCTTTACGAATAGGACATTTAAGACCATATTTCTTCATTAATCGACGTATTTTTTTGAGATTCATAATTATACCATAATCGCGTTCCAAGAATATTTTAATAGCTCTAGCTCCTTTGTTTCTATTGTGAGATTTATAAGCTCTTACAATGCCTTTAAAATCTTCTACATCTATTTTTTCTTTATTAAGATAATATTCTGATGTTAGATTCTTTACATATCTATAATATCCTGAACGTGAAACTCTAGCTACTTGACACATGTAAGAAATGTTTAATTTGTTTTTCTTTTGTTGACTCATTTTATAAATTATTTTAAACTTTTCTTTTCTTTGATTTCGATTCTTTCCACATCGCCTCTCTTTCTAATTTTCGCAGTTCCGATAAGAATTTAACCTGTTGTTTTAAAAATTCTATTTGATCTTGTTGTCGTTTAATTAATTTAACATCAGATAAATCTTTGGTGGCTGGTCTACCAGAATTATCAGCTCTAGTATCTTTGAATCCGTCTGCTCTTAGTGCTTGTTTTCTAACTCTCGTTGAAATATTTCTAATACGATTATTCCCAAGAACCTTAGTGTCAAATCCCATATCAATCATAATTTGTAATGGCGATTTTCCATCATTATATTCTAAAATAAATATTTCTTTAAACTCTTTTGTATAAGTAATTGCTTTTTCAGATACGTTTTTAACATATTTGTTTTTCCTAAGTTTTTCAACCTGTTCAGGTGTGAAGTAATTTTTACCCATAAATAA
>CAYJAQ010000061.1:0-7616 GCA_964368275.1 uncultured Staphylococcaceae bacterium | reverse complement strand
ATAAAATAGTAAATTCGGCACTTATTGCGCCAACAGCCCACAACAATCAACCATTTAGAATTATTGTGGTTGATAGTGAAGATGGAATTAGAAGATTAAGAATGTGCACTGAATGTCATTATAATGCTCCTAATGCCTTAATTGTGGTAGCAAGCAAGAACGAAGCGTGGAAACGTAGCTATGATGGTAAGTCAAGTGCCGACATTGATTGCAGCATTATTACAACTCAAATGATGTTAACTGCGGAGGCTTTGGGCGTTGGGACCACTTGGGTTATGTATTTTATTCCCGAAGCGGTTGTAACTGAGTTTAATATTCCAAATGATTTTGAACCAGTTGCTATATTAGTTATGGGTTATCCTGCGCCAGATGCCGCTCCCGCTATAGGTCACTATAAAAAGAAGCAGAAAAGTGATATTGTAATGTATAACAATTTTAAATAATAAAATTGATTAAATTAACATTAATTAATTGAAAATAATTATTATGTGATATAATGAAAGCAGGTATTAAGATATTAAATCAAGTAACACAATAGAAAATTATTACTATATATAATAAGGAATAGGAATTTTAGTTTTAATTATTTTGACATAGGTCATTCATAAATTCGAAGCATATTTTGAGGAGGTAAAATGAGAAACCAATTTAAGCAATACTATCAAGAATTTTATAAAAATGATGACGATTATGAGTATACAACTGTCGAAAGTTTGGTAGTTCATGATAATCTAAGAATTGCGGGAATTGCCGGGATGGTATATTTTTTGCTAAATGTCTATTATTTGATATCAGATTTAGTTCGTGATTTTTATTCAACTCCACATGCGTGGTTAAATCTTGTGGCTCTACTTATTTCGATTATTTCATCAATATACATAATATGGGCTTGTAGATCAAAACTGATAAAAAGAAATATATTGGCTATCCGGATATCTTTGCTATTCTATTATTTATGTCTAATTATTATGGTAACAATTTTCGCCTATACAATGAATATTCGGGCATTTGAAGCAGGTGCCGATTCCGAATATATTGGAATAACTCTTTCAACAGTGTATTTAATTACCTTTGTCTTATCACCACTTTACCGGATGAGCGATTCACTAATTCTAATGGTGGCTATGATTATTGGTATGATTATAACAATGATACTGCCAGGCAATGAAATGTTTGGTTTCTTTCGTCAAATATCATTTAGAGCGATTATTATCATTGCTTACTTTTTCTTCCGTAATCGTAACTGTAAGATGGCAACAAGAGAAATTGAAATTAATGCATTAAATAGTCAACTTATGGTTTCTTCTAATATTGACAATCTAACCGGGGCATTAAACCGAAATGCTTTAGATTATTATATTAATTGTTTAGTCGAAAAATATCAAAGTGATTTAAAACTTAGTGTTATAATGTTTGATATTGATTTCTTTAAAATCTACAACGATTATTATTCACACGAAAAAGGTGATCGAATTCTCAATGAATTGTCACAAGCCGTAATTGATTCATTAGAAAACGATCAATATTTGTTCCGCTTTGGTGGAGAAGAATTTCTAGTAATGGCCCTTAATCATGATGATGAGAAATTACTTAAAACAGCTTTAAATATTCGTGCGGTTATAAATAACTTAAATATTGAACGTAAGGATAATTCCAAGTATGATCATTTAACTATATCCTTAGGTTGCACTCATCTTGATATTAATTCTGATAATAGCATTGGTGACTACATAACTGAAGTTGATAAACAACTTTATATCAGTAAAGATAGTGGACGCGACTGTGTTACATTTAAAGAGAAGGTATATCGATAAACGCGAACCAGAAAGAATATTGCCTTAGATTATTTCATTTATTTGAAAGTAAATAACATCAAACTACATCTGAAAAGGGCAAAGAATATCTAATACCTTTCTCGCCTCATCAAATGTTGCACATTGATGCATGTAATCGTGTTATTCAGCATAACTAATAAGAACAAAATCAAATAATCATTTTAGTTTTGTAAAAGAATTGAATATGATATAATAAGATATATTTAGACAAGGAGATTAATATGAGTAAAAAAAGAAAAAAAGTGACAAAACAAATTGCTAATTATTGGGGATTTTTAGTATTATTCTTTGGAATAGCTGCTTTTGCGATGATATTCTTAAATGCTGTTTCTGACGGCGAAGATTTATACTATTTAGGTACTGATGTTGTTTTTGGTTCATCATTTACCTTACTTGGTCAAACTACTGAATTCAAGTTTAGTATTTTAGGATTCTTGGCATTCTTTATGCCACTATTTGCTGGAATTGCGATGGTTGTGCCAATGAAGAAAAATGGTGGATTAGTTGCATTAGTCTGCGCATTAGTATTTGTTATTTCAGCAATCCTTGTATTTGCCTTACCAAGCTATACAAAAGTATATTATGATACATTTGTAGGATCTGGCAGTTACAAAATAAAAGGTGGCTTAGCAGTAGGAACTATTATTTCGGGCATCTGTTCAATAATTGCTGGTTTCTTGGCTCTAGCAAAACCATTCGTAAAAAAATAGAAGTGTTATCACTTCTATTTTTATAAGCAAAATAATAGTCATAGTTTCACAATTGTGATATAATAGTTAATATGTTTTTTGAAAATTAAAGGAGGCACCCAAATGGCAGGAACAATTTCGAGAGGTATTTTAGCACCAATTATTAAACAGGGGGATGATATCGTTAAAATCGTTTGTGATTCAGTTGAGAAAGCGATGCAAAATGATCAATTTGAACTACATAATCGTGATGTAATCGCGATGACTGAAGCAATTGTTGCACGGGCAGATGGTAACTATGCTACCGTTGATGACATTGCTCAAGATGTAAAAACAAAATTAGGCGGCGAGACAGTGGGCGTAATTTTCCCGATTTTAAGTCGTAATCGCTTTGCAATTTGCTTACGTGGTATTGCTAGAGGTTCTAAAAAGATCGTTTTAATGCTCAGCTATCCATCAGATGAAGTTGGGAATCACCTAATTAGTTTAGATGCTTTAGATGATAGCAGTGTAAATCCTTATAGCGATGTATTATCATTAGAAGATTATCGTAAACATTTTGGTTCACAAAAACATCTTTTCACTGGAATTGACTATGTTGACTATTATAAATCACTAATTGAAGAAGAAGGTGCCGAGGCTGAAATTATTTTCGCAAATCACCCTGAAGCAATTTTAAAATACACCGACACTGTAATATGTGCTGATATTCACTCACGTGATCGTTCTAAGAACCGGCTTAAAAAAGCAGGCGCAAAGTTAGTATTAACTTTGTGTGATATTATGAACCAACCAGTAAATGGTAGCGGTAACCAACCTACATATGGTCTATTAGGTTCAAATAAAGCTACGGAAGAAAAAGTAAAATTATTTCCACGTAATGCTGAGAAAATTGTTACCCTAGTGCAAGCTGAAATGAAAAAAAGAACTGGGATTGATTTAGAAGTAATGGTCTATGGCGATGGAGCATTTAAAGATCCCGTTGGAAAAATTTGGGAACTAGCTGATCCGGTTGTTGGTGTTGCTTACACTAGTGGACTTATCGGCCTTCCTAATGAACTAAAACTTAAATATCTAGCCGATAATGAACTTGCTAATTTAAAAGGTGATATGCTAGAACGTGCTATGATAGAAAAAATAAAACAAAAAGAAAAAGAATTGAAAGCTCATATGTCTTCAGAAGGTACTACTCCACGTCGCTTAAGTGACCTAATTGGTTCACTTTGTGACTTAACATCTGGCAGTGGTGACAAAGGAACGCCGATTATTGTTGTGCAAAACTACTTCAATAATTTTTCTAATCGCTAATAATCATTTTAATATTAATGCAATTAAACGCTACAAAAGTGGCGTTTTTAACTATTTTAATGCTATTTTAAGTTACATATGATACAATAATATATAGAGGTGATAGTATGCGAAAATTTTCAATCGTATTTATTTTAGTAGTAATGCTTTTTACCACATGTGGATGCAATGATTTACCAGAAGAATTACCACAAAAAGAACCAGAAAATGTGACATATTATCATGGGGAGTTGTTAGTTTTGAACAGGGAAACTAACTATTTAGAAATACGAAATTGCCCAGCAACTAGCCTTAGAAATGATGCAACTGTTGAAAAAATGGTGAGTGGAGAACTTCAAAAAATCTCCATAAATGACTTATTTTTGGGAATGACTAATCTTTATGCTAAAGTGGTTGACAATCACATAACCAGATTAATTGTAGATGGTGATGCAGGGTATCGGAATATTAGAGTTGCGATTAGAAAGTCAATTAATGATATTGCAAATAGCAGCACAATATATCATGATCAAGTTAAATTATATTCAGTAGGTGATGTTAGTGTTTCGGAATTTGATGCGATAAGCAGCAATTCTATTAGGAAAGAATCGCTTATCATTATTGAGATTATTGATGGCGAAATGCAAGTATCATGCAATAATGAAGTAATATTAACATCTAAAAAACGCCTAATTTTCACTTCAACTGATCTTATTAGAATACCGAGCATTAGTCGTGCTCAAGGTGTACCAGAGTATCAAGGTGCTATTGAACTCACAATTGTCGATGGACGCATCTTAGTTACGAACGATGTTGAAGTTGAAGAATACTTACGTCGAGTGGTACCATCTGAAATGCCTGCTAGCTGGAATAGCGAAGCATTAAAAGCGCAGGCTGTAGCTGCTCGCACATATGCCATTAATGATATAATCAATGGTCGAAATGCACAATATGGCTATTCGGTTGATGATAGCGTTTCAAGCCAAGTATATAACAATATTAATGTTCAAAATGGATCTGATCAAGCGGTTCTGGCAACCAAAGGCATTACTATGTATAATGGCGGTAAACCAATTATCGCTTATTATTATTCAGGTACTTGTGGCTTAACATCAAACGGTAATGAAGTCTGGATAGAAGATGATGTAATCGAAGAAATCCCTTATTTGATTGGGCAAAATTTAACTGATCAAATAGTCAATACTGCTAGTGAAACTGCTATGCTTGCCTTTTTCAAGAAGATTGCTATTAGTTCACCAGCTGGTGCAAGTAGTAATCATCGTTGGCATATCGCCATGACAAAAGAGCAATTACGAAATACCTTAAATGTTAATATGCAAAATATGTACAAAAAAGATACAAGAAATATTGAAACCCTAGTTAACAATGAATATGTTAACAAGCCAATTACGCCGGATATTGGTATAATTAATAATATCTTTGTGGCAAAACGAGGTACTTCGGGGATTGTAATCCACTTAGTGATTGAAACATCAACTGGTACCTATCGAATCAACAATCAATACAATATACGCTTTACAATTCGTCCAAAAGATGCCGGTAGCACGGTTGTTTCTGAATATGGTAATAATACCAGGGATACATATCAAAGCACCAGAATGAACGACTCCATTTTGCCATCAGGCTTTTTCGCTTTAGAGTGGACTGGTGATACCATCCATTTCTATGGTGGTGGTAGCGGTCATGGCGTTGGCATGTGTCAATATAGCGCCAACTATTATGGCAAAAGTGGTCTTGATTACCAAACGATTTTATCAACATTTTATGCTAATCTTACTTTTGTTAATGTAGCAAATAAATATGAAGCAAGAACAGACATTGCTGAAATGTTTGCGTAAGGAGGAAACATGCTAAAAATAATCTATTCTTCAAAAACCGATTTAGCTAAAGAATATGCAAATATTGTTGCAACCGAACTTGCCATTCCAATGTATACACTAAAAGAAGCAAAACAAAATGTTCATCATGGGGACAAAATAATCTTCATAAGTTGGATTAAAGCTAATCATTTAGTTGATTTAGAAAAAATAAAGAAGAATTATGAAACAATTGCAATTGGGGCAGTTGGTGCTAAACAATTCAGCAAGGTCTATGAAGAAGAGTTAGCAATTGCTAATTCACTTCAAGATACACCATTCTTTTATTTGCCAGGTGGTATAATTTGGGATAAACTAAAAGGGATGGACAAGTTTTTACTGAACCTTATGCGCAAGTTTTTACTAAAATCAATATACGAAAAACCTCAAGAAGAACTTGAAAAAGATGATGAATTAACAATAAAAATGTTTACCGAAGGCACTAGTCTTGTTGATAAAATGCATACATTTGAATTATTGCGTTGGTGTAAAGCGTATGATTTACTTGATGGCAAGTTGCATATTGATATTAATGGCAAGGAATATGTTATTAAGAAACTCTTAGGAAAAGGTAAAGGTGGGTATTCTTTCCTCGCAAGATTTGGCGATGAATTAGTAATATACAAACAGATTCATCATGAGCCATGTGAGTATTATCAATTTGGTGATAAATTTCAAAGCGAAATTGATGATTATAATCGTTTATCAAAGATTGGGGTAAGAATGCCTAAAATGCTCGATTATGATAAGCAAAAGGAAGCAATCATTAAGGAGTATATTGTTGGACCAACAATCTATGATTTAGTTGAACGTGATTTAATGAAGCCAATTTATCTAGAACAAATGGAAGTCACTTGCCAACTGCTATATCAAAACAATACCAATATTGATTATTTTCCCACGAACTTTGTTGTTATGAATAATTTGTTATACTATGTGGATTATGAATGTAATGACTATATGAAAAAATGGGACTTTGCTAACTGGGGTGAACAGTACTGGTCTAAAACACCAGCGTTTTTAGATTATCAAAAAAATAGAGTTGCTAATTAGATATTTCTAATTAACAACTCTTTTCATTGCGTAATCTGATTGCTACATCGGGATAATTGGTAATGATATAGTCAACTTGCAGTTTTAAGGCCTTCTTAATTGCTTCTTGATTATTAACGGTCCAGATACTTACTAGGATTCCTTTTTTATGCATTCGCTTGGTATAACCAAAGAGTAGAAGTTTATAAAAAGGGGAAATAATATCACAGCTGGTCTTTTTAATATAATAGTTTGGAAAAACCTCGAAAAAGCGTCGATACCATTGACGTTTAGGAAGATGTTCGCCGATCAGTAGGGCAGTTTTAATGTAAGGATTAATTTCTTTGATTTTCTTAATTACTTCTGGAAAAAAAGAACGAACAAAGAAATCATTGATATTTAGATAGTTTGTTATAGTGTCAATAATCTTTTCTTCATATCCTCCTTCTTTTAACTCAAAATCTAAAAAGATTTTACCAGCACATAACGCTAAAACACTTTCTAAAGTAGGCATTTGGTAACCTAACTTTGCTGTATGGTTACACAATTCTTCATAAGTGTAATCACAGATTAGCATACCATCAGCATCGGGATTGTGATTAATAATAATGATCTCATCTTTAGTTTTTCTGATATCAAGTTCAATGCCATCGGAACCAACGTCCATTGCTTTTTGAAAAGCCTCTAGCGTGTTTTCATGATCAACAAGTCCAGAGGCACCACGATGAGCAAAAATTTTTGTTTGGGTAGGTTGTTTAATTTTTTCCATAGCCATATTATATTATAAAACTCCTTTTTTCGCAAGATATATAAAAAAATACCTAAATAATTAAATTATTTTATTCTTTTAATTATCAAAATGATTATTATTTGTTATAATAAAGAAGAAAGAAATA
>CAYJAQ010000060.1:0-7861 GCA_964368275.1 uncultured Staphylococcaceae bacterium | reverse complement strand
ATAGAAATGGGTATATAATAGTATTAGCACTCAGTATGAAAGAGTGCTAAAAAGGAGGTAACTTTATGGAATTTCAAGACTACAGTAAAGATGAAAAAGTCTTAGAGAAATTTGGACGAGATGTCACTGATGCTGTTAGAGAAGGCAAGATTGATCCTGTTATTGGACGAGAAGATGAAATTTTAAGAGTTGTTAAAATCCTAGCTCGTAAAACGAAAAACAATCCTATTTTGATTGGTCAACCAGGCGTCGGTAAAACAGCAATAGTAGAGGGATTAGCGGCTCGTATTGTTAAAGAAGATGTGCCTGAGACACTAAAAGGATGCCATTTATATGAACTAGATATGGGTGCTCTAATTGCCGGTGCAAAGTATCGAGGGGAATTTGAAGAACGTTTAAAAGCTGTTCTAAATAAAATTAAAGCTAGTAATGGTGAGATTCTCTTATTTATTGATGAAATTCATTTAATCGTTGGCTCTGGTGCTGTTGAAGGCGCTATGGATGCTGGCAATATGTTAAAGCCAATGCTTGCTCGTGGCGAATTGCATTGTATTGGTTCAACAACTTTAAATGAATATCGTAAATACATTGAAAAAGATAGTGCTTTGGAACGGCGTTTTCAAAAGGTATTAATTGAAGAACCAACTGTTGAAGATACTATTAGTATCATAAGAGGGTTAAAGGAACGCTTTGAAGTCCACCACGGTGTTCGTATTAGTGATAATGCAATTGTTGCAAGTGCGATCCTTTCTAATCGTTACATAACCGATCGTTTCTTACCTGATAAAGCAATCGATTTAATTGATGAGGCTTGTGCTTCGATTAGAACGGAAATGGACTCTATGCCTCAAGAACTTGATACTTTAAAACGTCATATCATGCAACTTGAGATTGAACAGTCTGCCCTATCTAAAGAAAGAGATGAGATGAGTAAAGAACGTTTAGCCAAGATTGTTGAAGAACTTAAGGAAAAACATGAAGAAGAAAAAGATCTAAATGCAAAATGGCAAACAGAAAAACAAGAGCATGAAAAAATAAAGCAACAACAAAAAGAATTAGAACAAGCCCGCTTTGACTTTGAAAAAGCCTTTAATAGTGCTAATTATGAAGAAGCAGGACGCTTGCAATACTCCGTTATCCCAGCACTTGAAAAAGCAATTGCCAATTATCAACAAGATAAATCAGGTCGATTAATATCAGAGGTTGTAACGGAAGATGATATTGCTGAAATAGTTTCAAAAAGCACCAATATTCCAGTTGCAAAATTAGTAGAAGGTGACCGTGAGAAATTGCTTCATTTAAAAGATGACTTAGCAAAACGGGTAATCGGTCAAGATAGTGCTCTAGAACTTGTTAGCGATGCTATCATTCGCCAACGGGCAGGCGTGCAAGATGAGACTAAACCAATTGGTTCATTCTTATTCTTAGGACCTACTGGCGTTGGTAAAACCGAAGTGTGCAAGAGCTTAGCTGAAAGCTTGTTCGATAGTGAAAATCATATTGTCCGTTTCGATATGAGTGAATACATGGAAGCTCATTCTGTTTCACGGCTTATTGGGGCTCCTCCAGGATATGTTGGCTATGATGAAGGTGGTCAATTAACTGAAGCAGTAAGACGTCATCCATATTCAATTATTTTACTTGATGAGATTGAAAAAGCACATCGTGATATTTTTAACTTATTCTTGCAAATCTTAGATGATGGTAGAGCAACCGATTCTCAAGGTAGAACAGTTGATTTCAAGAATACTATAATTATTATGACTTCGAACTTAGGTTGTGAGTATTTAACCGAAGGTACACTTTCTGAAACAGAAGCTAAGAATAAAGTGTTGGAACTAGTAAAACGTTCATTTAAACCAGAGTTCTTGAATCGTATTGATGAGATTGTTATCTTTAATCCATTATCCAAAGAAGTTCAAACAAAGATAGTTGAAAAGATGCTTAAAGAGTTAGTTGATAAACTGGCTAAAAATGATATTCGAATTAGCTTTACGGATGACTTAAAGAAATATGTTATTGATAGTAGTTACAATACAATGTATGGAGCAAGACCAATTAAACGATTTATTCAAAAGAATATTGAGACCTACATTGCAAAAGAAATTATAGGCAGCGGTATTGTTCCTGGTCAAGTATACACTTTGACATATAATGATTTAACAAAACAAATCTGTTTTATATAATGTAAATGATGAGAAGTCCTTAGTGCTTCTCATTTATTTACTAAGAAAAGGCTAAAAAAGATACTTAATTAGTTGTCAAAAAGGAGAAGTAGTGGTATAATAATAAATGGCAAAAAATACACACAAAGAAGGAGTAGTTTACCTGGTGCAATTGTTGTGGATAAACTACGTAGATCGCTTTGGCGGCCAACAAATTTAAAAATTGGAGGAAAAACAAAAAATGGCAGTAATTACAATGAAACAATTACTAGAAGCAGGAGTTCATTTCGGTCATCATACTCGCCGCTGGAACCCTAAAATGAAAGAGTATATCTTTGGAGCAAGAAATGGTGTATACATCATTGACCTTCAAAAAACGGCAGATAAGATTGAAGAAGCATACGCTGCAATGGTTGACATCGTACGTAATGAAAACACAGTTTTATTTGTAGGTACAAGAAAACAAATTTCTGATATTATTCGCGAAGAAGCACAACGTGCTGAACAGTACTATGTTGACAAACGTTGGCTTGGCGGAACAATGACAAATTTTAAGACATTACGTAAGTCAATTGCTAAACTTCATCGTTATGAAGCAATGGCAGAAGATGGCACTTTCGAAATGTTACCTAAGAAAGAAGTTATCGCTATTAAGAAAGAACAAGCTCGTCTTGAAGGATTCTTTGGCGGTATCAAGACAATGCAAAAATTGCCAGGGGCAGTATTTGTTGTAGACCCTAAGACTGAACATAACGCTGTAGCTGAAGCTCGCAAATTACATATACCAGTATTCGGTTTAGTTGATACTAACTGTGATCCTGATGATGTTGACTATGTTATTCCAGCAAATGATGATGGTGTTCGTGCTGTTCGTCTAATTGTTGGTATCATGGCTAACGCTGTTATCGAAGGTAATGGCGGTGCTGTTGAACCATATCAATTACCAGAAGAAGAACCAATCTCTGAAGCTGAACAAGCAAAAGCAGCAGCAAAGAGAGCATCATATAATAACCGTGATAGAGGTCAAGGCCAAAGACGCCCTGACAATCGTCCCGATAATAGAGACAAAGCACCTCGCGCACCTCGCGCACCACGTGCACCTAAACCAGAAGAAGCAAATGCTGAAGCAGCAAACGTTGAAGCAGCAGTTGCTGAACAACCAGTGGTTGAAGCAACTCCCGTTGTTGAAACACCTGTTGTAGAAGTTGAAGCAACACCAGCAGTTGAAGTAGAAACTACAAAAACTGAAGAGTAGTTAGGAGAATAAAATATGATTACAGCATCTTTAGTAAAAGAACTAAGAGAAAAAACAGGCGCTGGCATGATGGATTGCAAAAATGCCTTAACTGAAACTAACGGCGATATTGAAAAAGCTATCGACTGGTTACGTGAAAAAGGTATTGCTAAAGCTGGCAAAAAAGCTGGCCGCATCGCAGCAGAAGGATTATGCGAAGTTGTTATCGATGGTAACAAAGCTTATTTATTCGAATTAAATTCCGAAACTGATTTCGTCGCTAAGAATGAAAAGTTCTTGGGCTTATTAAAAGAAATCGGTGAAATCTGTGTAAAGAACAATTGCAAATCAGCCGAAGAAGTAATTGCTAATGGCGGTGAACAATTAGTTATCAATGCAACTGCGACAATCGGTGAAAAGATTAGTTTACGTCGTGTTGAATTAGTTGAAAAAACTAGCAGTCAATCATTTGGTTTCTATAAGCATATGGGTGGCAAAATTGCTACAGTATGTGTAGTAGAAGGCAGTGATGAAGAATTAGCTAAAGATATGAGTATGCAAGTAACTGCTACTAAGCCTTTATATTTAGCAAAAGCAAATGTTCCTAGTGATTATTTAGAAAAAGAAACTCATATTCAAATGGAACTTGCTAAAAATGATGAAAAATTAGCTGGCAAGCCTGAAGCTGCATTAGCTAAGATTATTGAAGGAAAAGTAAATAAACAATTAAAAGAAGTTTGCTTACTTGATCAAGCTTTCGTTAAGGATCCTAATGTTACAATTGAACAACATTTGAATAATAAGAAGAGTTCGATCGTTACTTTTGTTCGCTACGAAGTTGGTGAAGGAATGGAAAAACGCGTTGATGATTTCGCTGCTGAAGTAGCTGCAACAGCTGCCGCAGTGCAAAAATAACCAAATTAAAAAATAAATTATTAAGGAGGTCATCATGAAACGAGTAATTCTAAAACTAAGTGGCGAAGCGCTAGGTGGAGAAACCAAAGTAGGTATCAATGCTGAGAGTGTAAAGTCAATTGCTAACGAGATAAAGTTATTACATGATACTGGTGTTCAAATAGGTATAATAGTTGGCGCTGGTAACATATGGCGTGGTCGTGACGCTGCTGAAAGTGGAATGGAAAGAGCAAGTGCTGATTACATGGGCATGCTTGGAACCATCTTAAATTCTCTAGCATTACAAAATGCTCTAGAAGCATTAGGCCTAGAGACAAGAACAATGACCTCATTACAAATTCCTAGTGTGGCTGAACCTTACATTAGACGTAAAGCGTTAGCTCATTTAGAACGAGGAATTATCGTAATCTTCGGAGGCGGAACGGGGAATCCCTTCTTCTCAACCGATACTACTGCCGCATTAAGAGCTGCTGAGATGGGTGCCAATCTTATCTTAATGGCTAAGAATGGAACTGATGGTGTTTACGATGATGATCCGCGTAAAACTAAAAATGTAAAGCGTTATACAAAAATTACATATGATGAAGTCTTACAAAAGCACCTTCAAGTAATGGATTTAACAGCCGTAACGCTCTGCAATGAAAATGATATCGATATCATTGTGTTTGACATGAATGTAAAAGGTAATATTACCAAAGCAATCACCAATCCTGAGATTGGTACTCTAATAACAAAATAATGGAGGATTACAAATGCCAAAACAAATAATTAATCAAGGCGAAGACAAAATGAAAAAGACGATTGAGTCTGTTCAAAAAGATTTTGCAAGTGTTAGAACAGGAAAAGCTAATCCAGCTGTTTTAAATAATGTACGAGTTGAGTATTGGGGAATGGATACACCATTATCACAAATTTCTAACATCTCGGTTCCTGATCCACAAACAATCATGATTAAACCTTTCGATAAGAGTATTCTAAAAGGAATTGAAAAAGCAATTCAAACTGCTGATTTAGGATTTAATCCTATCAACGATGGTGAAGTTATCCGTATTCCGGTTCCACCACTACTAGAATCTACTCGTAAAGATTTGGTTAAGAATGTCAAGAAGATTTCAGAAGATAATAAAATTGCTATTCGAAATATTCGCCGTGATATCATTGATCAATTGAAAAAATTAGAAAAAGATAGTTTGATATCAGAAGATGAATTACGCACTCGTAGTGATGAAGTTCAAAAGTTAACTGATAAATATATAGCTAATATAGATACTTTAGCAAAAGATAAAGAACAAGCTATCATGACATTCTAAAAGTAATTAACAAGCGTTATGATGAATAACGCTTTTATTTGCTTTAAAACATTAATTTTGAAAGGAGCCTGAATATGGAACTAATTAAACTTAAGTGTCCAAAGTGCGGTGGCGATATTACGGTTAAGCCGAATCAAACCATTGGTGTTTGTAGTGAATGCGATGCCATATTACCACTACCTAAGTGTTATCATAATCCTCAAACGGATTTTGGTGATCCACGTGTCCAAAGTATGATTATGAAATTGAATAAAGCCATTGAGTTTTCACAGGAATATCAATTTCATCGTTCATATAATGTTTATGATAAGTTAATTAGAGCTTCGGTTAATACAGAAGACCCTGATTTTTATCCATATTGGGGTAAAGTTCTTTCGCAATACGGGGTTATATATACCCTTGATGATCGATTAGAAAACCAAATAGTTTGTTTAAGAACTAGTTATGAAAGTATTTTTGACAATGATAATTATCGAAAAGCGATTGAATATTCTGATCATGGTACACAAGTACTACTAAAAAAAGAAGCACTTGAAATAGATTCAGCAAATAAGCGAGTGCTCAAAACCTTAGTTGCGAGTAAGCCGCTTGATATTGTCATCTGTGTTGATGATGGGGCTGAGAATAGCAATCGAGATATTGATTTAAAACTTGCTGATAGCATTAGAGAAAAATTAGTTGACAAATATCCGAGCATCTTAGTAACAAAAGACTTCTTTAAATATCCAGAGTTAGTATCGTTAGAAGAAAAACTTTTTCCTGCTATTGAGACTTGCCAAGTAATGATTGTGGTTTCTAGTAATACAGAACATCTAGATCTAGGGATATTCCGAAATGCTTGGATGAATTTCTATAGAAGATTAGAATTTAAAGATACAATTCAAAACCATTTTATAATGGTAACAGATGATGCTACAGACTATGACGCCATCAATCGACAACAAATAATTGAAACAAAAAAGGAAGACTGGCTTCATGAAGTAGCTAACCTTGTTGATGATTGCGTCAGCAAGCCATATACAACTCAAGAGGTTTACCCTAATGTCAATTTTGAGGTTATTGATAACTTAATGGCAGAATCAAAGTTCTTAGAGGCTAAGGGTTTGCTAAATCGTTTAGTTGAAGATGGAGATTTAGATCCTAAAGTATGGTGGCGATTGTATATGTGCAAGCATAATGTTGCTACTGAAGATGAATTACTAAAACAAGTTATTGATCCAAGAGAAGATTATTACTATCAACAAGCGTATCTAAGAGCAAATAGAAATGAAAAAAGATCTTACTTTGCTTATTTAGAAAAGATGTTAGATAGTATCAGTAAACTTAGTGAGGTTGATGAAGAATATGAAGCTGAAGTATTTGCACTGCAGAAACGCTTATGGCTTCGCCAATTCTTCAAAACAATTGTTGGTTTTGGGTCAATCATTCTCTTTAGCATTTTCTGTTTCATGACAATATCATTAAATAATGCGGTATCAGCTTTAATTGGTATTAGTGGCTTTATTATTTGCTATATCTTTGTATTAATTCGCTATATTGAAATATTCAATTTAGGCAAATTACCTGCTGATGTTGTAAATGATGTCGACATTAAAAAATACTATTATCGAATAAGAACAGTATTAACACCAGCTCAAGCAGCGGGATTGCTGCCGAGTACAGAGACCAAGAAATTAAAGAATATCGCACATATATTATTGCTAGTTTGTGCCCTTTTAACAATTGGCTTCTTTGTAAATGAATCAATTATTACATATGAAAACACTAATCTAAGATATTATTATTTATTTGATGAAGTAATAATAACAGGTGGTAATAGTACAACTATTAATATTACTAGTAAAATTGGCAATAGACGAGTTACCAAGATAGCTGATGAAGCCTTTGTGGATGATGATGATTTAGAAAAAGTTGTTATCAATTATGGGCTTACGGAGATTGGTAGTGCTGCCTTTAAGAATTGTGATAAACTGAAAGAGGTAATATTGCCAAGTTCATTAATTAAAGTTGGTGATGAAGCGCCTTTTGAAGGCTCAAATAGACTTGAATATTTTGCATTCCCACGTGGTGAGATAAAAGAATCTACCTTGTTGGGGTTAAAATGGCAAGAAAAAATGCCATATATTATTATAGATGGTAGAGAAGAAGATATCTTTAAATAAAGAATAATGGATTAATGGAGTACTATGAGCAATCATAAACAAACAATTGACAATATTATTGATAAAGATTATTTT
>CAYJAQ010000059.1:0-7872 GCA_964368275.1 uncultured Staphylococcaceae bacterium | reverse complement strand
ACATATATTAGTAAAAAAGTCATGATGAATGTCATTATATTTGCATATAAAAAGGTTCCGACAACACTTGATGATTGCTGGAACCTTTATGATATATTTGATTCTTTACTTGCTTCCCTTATCTTATAATCCATCAGAGAAATTAGTAAATGTTACCTTTTCATTACGAGGAAGTTGAAATTCATCTTTAGCAAGGGTAATTGCCTTAATCAAAAAGGCCATGTTTCGCCCTAAGTTTCTCATTGTAATTAAACCTTCTAAATCTTTTTCAACATCAGCTTTGGAGAAGCCATGAACTTCATTCCAGTATGAACTAGTGGCAATCGGCATATTGGATATTCCGTAATACTTATATATTTCATCTAAAGCTGATGTAGATCCAGCTCTTCTAGAAGACACTACGGCTGCCCCAACTTTCATAGTTTTATCAAAGTGAGTACTATAGAATAAGCGATCCAAGAATGAAAGAATGCTGCCATTTGACCCTGCATAATATACTGGAGTACCAATAACAATGCCATCTGCTTCTGCAAACTTAGGGGCAACAGTATTTACTAAATCATCAAACACACATTTACCATTTTTGTGACAAGTGTTACATGCAATACACCCTCTAATACTTTTATTACCAATCGTTATTGTTTCGGTTGCTATTCCCTCTTTATTTAAGGTTTCACCAAGTTCCGTTAATGCTCTCGCAGTACAACCATCACTATTAGGGCTGCCATTTAATATTAATACTTTCATATTCTTAATTTCCTTTCTTAAAATACTAAATGATAATCATCATTATGTATTCTAGTTTATTTACATTATAACAGACTATTTACAATTTGTCTATTCATTTCTTTAAAGTTTTAGAAACTTCAAACAATAGAATAATAAAGGTGTGTATTAGCTCACGTACTAATGCACACCTTTAAACATTTACTTTTGAGCAATCGCAGTTGCAATCGCATTAATTACTGTGTCTGTTGTATCTTCACTATAACACCAGCACATTATACCAACACCTGCTAAAGAGTCTGCATAATTGTACTTAGCTATTATTGATTCTTTACTGTCATAAGTTACAAAGACACCACTACTGCTATTGTACAAATATGATCCAACATATTTATTATCAGAATTGTATTCATCATATTTCGTATAACTACCACTATTAATAAGTGCTTGAATGCCATTTCCAAATAACGTACCTGAAGCAAACGAACCCGGAACACCACTTATTTGGGTTAACGTTGCCGCAGCACCTAAGCCAGGATATTTCGAACTAGTAGCAGAACCCGTTACTTTATAAGCTTTACCATAACCAGCACTACCAATAATTAGTTTATTTCGACTAAAGCCTAGCGACGTTAAACGGTTAATTCCATAATCACAACCAAAGCCATAACCATTATCATAAGATGATTTATATAGTGGTGATAAATGCGTAGTTTTATTACTAACATTCATATCATATGACATGATGTTAATGTAATCAAGATAGGTATCTAGTGTTCTAAAATCAAAACGATCACTCGCTGTTCCCCAAGAACTAGCCGGCACCGCAATACTTAAGAAGTATGGTGTTCCACCACTTGCTTGACGAAGCGTCATTGCCCGGCGAAGATCACCTATTAAGGCATTTAAACCAGCTGCTTTTACGTAAGCGCCTGTAACACTTTCCCAGTCAATGTCTAAGCCATCTAGATTATATCGTTCAACTAAATTCATCAAGTTGTTAACAAAAGTTGCTCGTAAAGTTGCATTAGAAGTAATCGCATCTAAATTGCTCGAAGCTTCAAAAGAAACGCCATTCAAACAGCCAATAATTCGAACATCATTTGCTTTTAATGCTCTTACTTCATTCATATAACTATCATCGCTAAACTGAACATTACCGCTTGCATCAAAGGTAATAAATGAATAATAAATAATGTCTAATGTTTCTTTAGTTGAGTTAGAGAATAAAGTTCCATTAGTTAGATATCTTTCATTATATTGCTTATATGCATATAATGCACTAGTGCTAAAATAGGTAGCAACCGGAGTTGAAGGGAAGTTTTCGTATAAAACTGGATTAATAGTAATTAACTTAGACTTTGTTTCTTTAGTCCCATTCATATATGTGATATCTACACTTACTGTTACTGTTTGTGTTTTATGTGTTTGATATATTTTAGAAACTGTGCCTATTCCATTTGTTATATTGTATAAATTATTATTGGAACTATGCCAAACAAAAGTTGCATTATCATTTTGTAGTATTAGTGAATCCACAGTGTTAGAGGCGGCAATATCACTTACACAATTAAGAATATCATCACTAGTTCCGCTAGAATCATTAACCCATTTTGCATATAATGTTGTTGCTTGACTAACTTTAGTGATAGCCTCGCCCGTATAAGTAGAATTACCGTACCAACCAACAAATTGGTAGCCCGTTCTAGTTGGAGTATCTAATGCTTTTTCACCACTATATGTAGCTTGATAAGTTAGCGGTGAACTAGTATCCTTTCGATAAACACCCATATTAAGGTCTAATGAAGTTGTACTAGTATCTGGAAGGGTTTTATCAATAGTAATAACATCACCAGCTGATATCGTTTTAAAAGTATTATAAGAGTTGCTATTATTAGAATTGACAAATATGAAATAAGTTGATGTCTTATTGCTACTAGAAAGTGGTGTATCGTCAGAAATTATCTGATCAACGACATATTGACTAGTTACCATATCATAGGTAAAGCCAATCTTATATGCTGAAGTGTATAAATCAGCTGCACCAATTAAACTTGTTTTAAATACCACGACTTGGGTTTGGTAAGCATCCCAGTAACCTGTACTATAGTAATTAATGTTACTGCTAAATAATAAGGTTTGGTTATTAACTGGCGTTGTACCGGCTAATTCACCACCATTTAAACGGAAAATAACCTTATAAGTATTGCTAGAAGTAAGTTCAATGATTTTAGCCTCTAATGCTTCTAGTTTAGTAAGGTTTATAACGAAGCTTTTTTGATCACTTGTTAAAGCATTATATTTCACACGTGCATCTTCAACAGCTGCTTTATTGCTTAAACTAAGGGTATCAACACTAGGTAGATTATTAATCAAATCGCTCACTCCTTTCGCAACCTGCTGATTAGCCATTGCTACTTGTATTGCTGTCATGATTGTTTCTAAATTCTCTAGTTTAGTAAGATTAGTTACATACGCTTTTTGCGCCTCTGTTAGTGCATTATACTTTGCCCGGGCACTGTCAATTGCTGCTTTATCATTAAATGTAATAAGATTAGTTGCAGGAAGATCATCTATTGCATCACTTACTACTTTAGCAAGTGCTTGATCAGTTACAACAACTAGTAATTCGGTAATTCTTGCCTCAACTTCTTCTAGTTTAGTAAGATTAGTTACATACGCTTTTTGCGCTGCTGTTAGCGCATTGTATTTTGTCCGAGCAGTTTCGGCTGCTACTTTATTATTTAAGGTGATATTATTAACAGCAGGAAGGGCGTTAATCAAATCACTCACTGTTTTAGCAAGTGCTTGATCACTACTAGCTACTACTAGTTCTTCAAGTTTTGCTTCAAGTGCTTCGAGTTTAGTAAGGTTGGTAACATAAGCTTTTTGCGCTGCCGTTAACAAATCATACTCTGTACGGGCCATTTCAACTGCTGCTTGATTACTCAAAGCAAGGTTGTCAGCATTAGGTAAATTAGCAATTAAATCATTTACAGCTTTAGCAATTGTTTGATCGCTACTAGCTGCTACTAGTTCTTCGAGTTTTGCTTCTAACGCTTCCAGTGTTGCTAATTTCGTAACATATGTTAAAGCATCCTTACTCAACGTATTATAGGCTAGACGTGCTTCACCTATTGCAAGTTTATCGGCTAATGTTAGGCTAGATACTGCCGGTAAAGCTCCTACTTGGTTATCGAAAGCCAAAGCTTGTTGTTTAGCTTGTTCAACGTTATTTAGTTCAATGAGCTTATTTTCAATTAAAACTAAAATATCATAGTTAGTAACTGATGCTTGATTATCTTGGGAAAGTTTATTGTAAGCAAAGCGAACAGCTTCAACCTTGTCACTATCAGCTAATGCTAGATTATCAACATTAGGTAATTCAGCAATCAATTGAATAACAATGCTAACACCGCCATCAATTAAACTATTAATTACCCTCTCTGCCGCTAATAAAGTATCATAATTATTTACTTTACTTTTTTCACTTGTGGTGAGTTTTTCATAAAGAGTAAAAATATGTTTCACCTCTTCTTCGCTGTCAATGGTAATATCCGCTGGTAAACTATTAATTAATTCAATCACTTCATTAATTTTTACTTGATCATCAGTAACAGGATCATCATCCTTTTCAAAAGCAACTAATCCCATGAAGAAAAAGAAAATCAAAATAATAGGTAGTAGTTTCTTCATTATTAAATTCTCCTCATTTTATTTCTTTTTTATTATTTATATTACCATAAAACAAAGATTTCTTCAATCTAGAAGCAACTATTTTATTATATATCAGCTTATCGCTATAATTCATATCTAATCACTAAATAATATATTAAATTTTTTTAATGCTTCGTGCTTATAAAAAATCCACTATTAGTGGACTTTAAGAATATTCATTTACTTTTGTAATAGATAAAGATGTCGTTGATATTTTTCTTCCGGTGAAAAGACAAATGGTTCACTTTTTAGAATAGTAAAATATGCTTTAAAGATGTTTTCCCATTCAGCAATACTTTTGTAATTGCATCTTAGGATATCATTCTTGTAGTAATAATTACCGCGTTTTTCCATTTTTAGAAGATTTATTAGTTCATCTTCCGTAAAATTAGGATTTAAGCAAATTAATAAATATCCTCCACTTTTTACTGCCTTATTGAAAGCATCGAGTATTTCAGTTGTAACTTCATCTGGTACTACATCAATAGTATTGGTTGAAAAGATAAAATCAAAAGCGGTTTGGTAATCATCAAGCACTTTTTGATCACCCACAAAATAGGTTAACTTATCATCGAGACTAGATAACTGTGAACATTCCCTAGCTACTTTAATTGAGTTAGCTGAAATATCAATGCCAATGCCCTGCGTAAAATGCTTAGTAAAATATATTTCAGGTAATCCCCAACCACTGCCACAGCCAAAATCGAGAAGTGTGTCTTCGGCTTTTACATATTCATTAATAATATTATTAAATGTGGCATTTTCAACAAATTTTCCGGTGATTGCATATCCTGTTTGTTGAGCAAATATTTGGTTCCAAAATTCAAGGGCTTTTTGATAATCGTTCATTCTTCCTTATTATATATATCTTATTAGATTATATATCCTTTCTTATTATATTACAATTTTATATTTCGATGTGGGTCATACACTTCGGCAATCAGTTCAGCACGCTTTGGCCCAATAATATCTTCTATTTTAGCAAGCAAATCTTTGTCTACTAAAACATCTACTACTTTTTGAGAATATCTTGTCCCTGCAAGGTCTTTAAATTCAGCAATTAAAGTTGCTAGACTTTTTTCACTATTGTAAGGCCGACAGATATAATCAGTAGCAGCGTCAATGCTATCAGCAATACTAATAATATCAATAATTGGTTGATTATTAGTCGGTTCTAAAGCAGTTGGATATCCCCCCATCCCATTATGCCAACAATGATGATATAAAACGGCATCTTTAACATATTTAGGGGTCGCCTTAGGAAAAAGGTTTATCCCAAAGCGGGGATGAATTCTAATCATATTAAATTCATCATCAGTTAATTTTCGACTACAATTTTGCGCAAAAAGCATACAACCATACTTTCCAGTATCATGCATTAAGGCCATTTCCTTCAGTCGCGTTAAAATTACTTTGGTATCGGTAATTCTTTGCTCAAAACAATTATCAAAGTAATGAGGATTAGTCGTTAATATGGTCTTGGCAATCTCTTCAACTATCCGACTTACCGATATTGTATGAACATAAGTTTGTTTGTGCCGATAGATAAACGTATTAAAAATAATCTTCTTAGCTTCGTCATAATCACAAAGATCTTTTACTGTATACAAGAACTGAATAATATACTCATCAATAAAGTAATTTTGCTCAATCTTTAAATTATTTCCATATTGGTAAGCAATTTTAATCTTTTCATCCAAGATTCGTTTCTTTTCATCTTGTGAAATATTAGAAATAAAAACATAGCGCAAATAGGTACTACCAATTGCAAAGACTCTTAATGCATTATGTAACTCCGTATCATTTTCAACCGGTCTTGAGTAACAATCTAATTCTTTAATCAACTCATCTAGTGAAATCATTTTATTATGATACGACGCTATTAGTTCATAGGCAATAAAGTTATCAGCAAAATTATCACCATAAGCAGCCTGATTTTCTTGGAGGGCTTTTCTAATATTTTTAGTCGCCTCATAAACATCGGCAGCATCATTTGCATCTAGCTCAACTTGTGACTCAAAATCAAATACTAAATCACTGATAGCCGCATTAATTGACTGAATCGAGATTTCGTATGCATACCCATATTCTTTATCACTTTCTACGTATGGTGATAAAATATTAATTAGTTTCTTATATTCTTTGAGCTTTGCACTTGGTGAACTGTCACTTCTTCTAATTGATTCTTGACAACAACGCATTAATCCTTGTCTTGGACCCATAGCAATGTTTTCAAATTCAGTTAAATAGCCACTAGCTTCATTAAAGTATGGATTGCTAAGTCTTTCAAAATTATTATTTAATGCTTTACCATAAAACATAACATCAAAAAGAAGACCGGTAAAATAAAGATTTCTAACAATCTGGGATTTATTGTTATGCATCTTGGCATTATCAAGAAGGGCAAGTCTGATTTTCATCGCAACAGCAGCATCAATGCTCTGATATGGGTTATCTTTTTTTGAAACATGAAAATCTAAAGTTTTGATATCTGCTTCTGGTAAATTGTTGGAATTAGCTAATATTTCAGATAACTCAGCTAAAAGCGTATCATTCTTTTCTTGGATTATTTTTTTGGCTTTGCTAATTTCTATTATTTGGTCAACAATGTCACCTTCTACTAAAACTTTATTTTCTAGGGCATAATAATCTACCAAGTTTTGATAATATTGATCAAGTAAATCTTTTAACACTCTTTTACCTCCAAGTTGAAATTTATCTATTGCATATTTCTAATATTTTTCTCATTGTATTGCTAGTTCTTATGGTTATTGATTTACTAATAGGCAAACTTGCTGTTTTTTGCCACCAATTAGTTTTTTGATAATTAGCCAAATTAAATGACCAAAATATGTTGTTTTTATATGGTTGAGTTCTTTCAAGTTCTTCATGAGGAGCACCAAGTTCATCATAGACTTGTTCTGATGTATGCGGAGGAATTACAAAAATAATATTATCATATATTTCTTTGTTATTACTTCCCCACCAAGATGGTTGATTATCTAAAAGTTCAATTAATTCATCCGATTTTATTACATAAACGAAAATAGTAAGTTGAAATTTGTCCTCAATCATTGACTGGATATTATTGCTGATGCAATCTTTACTAGTCTCAGCACTAGTGAAAATAACATTGCCGCTATTGAGATAGGTAACAACATTACTATATCCAATTTGCTCAAATTGATGTTTCAGTTCTTCCATGGCTATTTTGTTTTTACCCATAATGTTGATGCCTCTTAGTAGAGCAATATATTTTCCCATTTATTCTCTCCCATAAATCAATAGTTTAATATACTTTATCATACCATTAAATTTTTTTCAAATAGTTTATTTATTTTATTTTAAAAACTTTTTTAATTTTTATATTTTTAGAACAGTTTTTCAGTAATGTTATTACTTAATAATCGTAATAGTTTTTCGTAATGC
>CAYJAQ010000058.1:0-7877 GCA_964368275.1 uncultured Staphylococcaceae bacterium | reverse complement strand
TTTGACATACAATGCTATTCGTTATGAAAATCGTGATGGCTTAGAAATATATGCACCGGTTATTTTAATTCCTGTGGATATTGACAACATTAACAAGAAATTAGTTATGTCATCTGAACCTATTCCTAACAAACTATTCATCAATGAATTAGCAGTAATGAAAGAAATTGATCTTGCGATGCCAGAGACTTTTAATAATCTCGCTTCAATGGATGCTTTTTGTCGTGATTTAGTGAGAAAAACGAAAACGAAACTAAGCGCGGATAATTATCTTACCTATGCTAAAGTTGAATATCCTGATTACAACGTTGATCATCATTTCTTTGATATTGAGCGTTCAATTTATGAGACAACTGCCCGTGATATTCAAAAGGAATTCTTTATGAATATTAAAGCAGTTCGCCCGACCAATATTTATCAAAAGTATGTTTTGTTGAAGGCAAACAATGGTGAAAATTTCGCTGTTGATGGTAAACTTGGTTCTGGAAAAACCTATACAGCATTAAATATAGTAGCTGATAAAGTTGCCAAAGGCAAGCGTGTACTATATGTATGCCAAGATAATGATTCAATTAATGCTTTCCAAAGAATGTTATGGCAATACCAAATGGGCCGAGTTTCATATAACTTTGCCCGTATTCAAAAAGAAAACTATCAAACGGAAATACTATTACCTCAATCATCAAATGATAGTTATTCGCAAGATGTAATCAAGAATATTGAAGAATATGAAGATTCAATGTTTGAAAAAGTTCATGGTTTCCCATATAAAACCATGACTGATGCAATTGCGATAATTAAGAATACTGTTCCTGATATTAAGGAGATGGTTATTGAACCTACCCTTGAACATTTTGAAGTAAAACAAGTTCAAATTGCTTTAAAAGAGATTGCGATATTATTAAAAGATATTGACCCATTAGTGGAGAATCTTTGGACACCAATTGAAGAATACTACAATAGTAATAGTATCCCTGATATTATTAAAACAGTTACTGAGTATGAAAAGGTTCAAAAAGATTTCAATACTTTCTTTAAAACTTTCTGCACAACATATAATATTCAAATGCCTAAGAGTTTTAATGACTCCCATCGTATTGTTTCGCACATCCGGAGTTTTAATTTAACCAAGGTACCTAATTGTTGGGCTAATGATAAGTTGTTTCAAGAAGCAAAGGTGGCCCTTGAGAACTTAAATATTGCTGAAGAAAATCATTATGTTTTGAATAAGAATTACGAGATTATTGTTTCGGATGATTATCAAAAAGGTGATGCTGAAGATATTTTAGACTTAATACTTTATAAGCATTTAAATACTCAAGATGTAAAATATATTAATCAATTATTACTTGACTATGCGCCAATTGATGAAGTTATTACTAATCTACGCAATTGTCGTAAAAACCTAACTAGATTGAATGGCGAATTGTGCAAGTTATTAGGACTAGAAAAGTTACCTACTAATATTTATCCGTTCATGATTAAGCTAGAGCATTTATTTGCTCATAGCGATGTTTCGCCAAAATGGTTGCGCGCATATGCAGTTGACCCTGAAAAGTGGCATAAGCTTAATCCAAGAATGGGGGAAATAATTAATAAAGCTAATGATCTTTACGCGAATATTATTCCTTATATGCTTAAGCCAGAACTTTTCAAGTACGAAACTTTGAAGTTAATATCTGGAAATCGCCGTTTTGAACATATGGTAGCTACTAACTATGATCGTAAGAAAATGCGTTCAGCGAAGAAATCATCTGATTCGTTATATCGTGATATCTTAAGTTACATGGATGAAATGAGTGAACTAGTAATGTTTGCACAAGAAAACAATTTAGCTGATGATATCAAGCCAGAGGATTTTGCTAATGGCTATCGTAACTGGATAGACTTCTGCTCATCCCTAAACAATAAAGAAGATCATATCTTTATTGCATTAATTAATAATAATGATGTAAACTATCTATTCCAAAATGATTACTTCTTAAAAAAAGTATCTGACTTTAATGAACAATGTGCCAAAGCTAATGAAGGCATTGAACATCTAACTATTTATGGTATTAAGGTCAATGGGGCTGGCACTATTGAACAGATGGATAATGTTGATGAATGGTTACAATACTTAAAACGGGTAATTAGAGCAAAACAACAATTAAAGAAAACTTTTAAGAATAATGTTAATATGACCTTTAAGGATCTTATTCAAGTAGTTAATATGGACCGTGACTATGTTAATCTTTTCCAAGTAAATGAAGAAAACTATGAACGATATGCTGAATTACTAGGTGAGACCTATAGTGGTTTAGATACTGACTGTAACTCAATTAGTCTATTGATGGATCATTTCGAAGCCTTTAAAGTAAAAATGACTTCTGCTAAGGGAATTGCTACGCTAATTAAGAGTGGTCAATTTACTTCAATGATAAATGAATATATTGAACTAGACAGTCTATCTGAAAAAGTTATGGCTTGTCATCGTCAGTTCAGCCGTTTCTTCCAAGGCGGTTTACCACATCTTTTAGAGTGTACTCTTGATGAGAGTTTGCAAGAAATTAAGAAATATAATAAAAAGAAAGAACAAGTTGAAGCAGTATTTAAGATACTAGAAAATTTACGTTACTTTGAAAAATTAGGTTTGCGTTCACTTGCTTCAGGTATCAAAGATTCAACGTATAAAGAACATATTGCTGATCAGTACTTGTATTCAACTTATACAATCTATCGAAATGAAGTATTAAAGCGCCATCCACTTTTGAACGAACAGTTTTTAGTGCTTGAAGTGCTTGACAACTATAATAACTTTGAACGTAATTATTGCAATAATAATCTAATTGAGCTTGCTAATACAACGGGCGGTTTAGAACGTCGAAATCGAGATCGTCAAACTAGCATTCAGTTTAACGATTATAATCGAATCGTTTTACAAGAAGAGCGTAAACGCATCTTTTTAGCCAATCTTGATATCTTCAATAGCCAATTAGATTTACAACAATTTGATACAATTATCCTTGATGACTGTCAAATATCTTCAGCAAACAAGTATAATCGTTTAGGTGAAGCAAAGCAAGTAATTGTTTTTGGTAATAATGCTTTTAGAAGTTCGATTGCTAACTGTTTGTTGAAACGTATTAATAATAGTAGTATTATTCGTTATAAGAAACGCTATTATAAACTAGGATCAAAATTTAATAACAATTGGTCAATTAATGATAATTATATATATGACTTTGAACAAAAAGTAGATATAATGCCAATTGATAATATTCAAAAAATGGCTATAAGTATTGTTCATTATTACTACCAAAATACGGCTCGTGTAATTAATGTTATCGTTTCTTCTGATGAAACACGCCGACAAATATACACCGAACTTGCAAAAAAGCTTTCGGACAACTACACGTCTAGTGAAGTTATTGGTATACTAAGAACCAATATTCGGATTATTAATACAACTAGTGAAGATGCAAGTTTTGTTAGTGATGTATTCTTCTATTTTGATGATTTTAAAAATCAAGAAATTAACAATCTAGAACTAGTATTTAGAAACTTTACAGCTGTAAGTGATCGAGTTGTAATTATGTATGTTGAAACTCGTGATGAAGAAGATATGCAAAAGATTAGAAGTCAAATTCAAAATCTAATCGGTGAACACGATGAAGGTGCACGTGAATCAAGTGGCATTGTGAAGATAATGCTTGATAAGATGAGAAAACGTGGCATCAAAGCCATTTCCGGTTTTGGACGTTTTGATATTATTATTAAAAATAAAGATGGCAATCACTTTGGTGTAATGATAGAAGGCAATGATAGTAGTATGCCATACTCATTATTAGATGATTACCAATACTATTACAATGAATATACTCGCTGTGGATGGAGTGTCTTTATCTTCTTTGTGGAAGATCTAATTGATAATCTAGATCGTCGTATTGACGAAATAGCTGTTCAACTAGGTGCTAATAAACGAAGTTCAAAAGTAACACAAATGACAATTGATGAAATAATGACAGATAAGGTTGGCAACAATAATGAAAAATAAACGTCAACAATTATCAAAAATTGTCAAGGAAATTAAGAGCAATCAATATAGTGCTCCCCGGTTAAAGATGAAAATTAAAAATGCTATTAATGAAGGCCTTGACATGAATACTAAGATGTATAATGGTCGTACAATTATGCATTACGCAGTTAGAACTAACGCCAAAGGGATGGTGAAGATGCTTTGCCATCTTGGTGTTAATGCAAATATCTGCGATGACAATTATCAAACACCACTACATTTTGCCATTTGGAATAACTGCTATCAAGCAGCCAAGGAACTTTTAAAAGCGGGAGCTGATATCAATGCACCAGGTGAATTTGATCAAACCCCTTTGCATATCGCTGTTGCAAGTGGCAACTATGACTTAGTTAAACTGTTAATCTCATTTGGTGCTGATTATCGACTAGTTGATGAAAAGAACTTGTCACCACTTGATTATGCGAAAGATGAAAAAAATGACGTAATAATTAATTATTTAAAAAAATTACAAAAGGAGGAATAGTGCGATGAATTTTGAAATAATCAAAGAATATTTCAGTGAATATACAACTGCTGGTTTCACGGGCTATTTAAGATTAATCTTAGATTTAGTTTTAGCTATTGGACTAGCTTGCATATTCATTTATTTCCTTTCGAAATATACGAATAAGAAGATTCTTTTAGTCGCAGCAATCGTTTTTATAGTAACATTCTTTATTGTTGTTGGCTGTAACTTAATTTTAATGGGTCAGATATTTAAGTATGTAATCTTAATATTTATTGTCTTCTGGTTTATTTACAATGCTAATAATATCCGCTCGATGTTCGGCGATATATCTAAAACCAAGAGTTTTAAAGGTTTCGTATCGGATGAAGGAGCACGTGAAGAGTTAATTGAAACCCTAATAAAAACGGTAGAATATTTATCAAGTCGCCAAATTGGCGCAATTATTACAATTGAAAAAGAAGATTCATTGAATTCATATATTAATAAAGGTACTAAATTAAATTCAGAAATATCATTTGAATTACTAACAACGATATTTATGCCAGGTACAGCTCTTCATGATGGTGCTGTAATTATTAGAGGACATAATGTTATGTGTGCTGGGGCATTCTACCCTTCAACTGATAAAAATGATATTCCGAAAAACTATGGTTCACGCCATCGTGCCGCTATTGGTATTAGTGAGGTAACTGATGCTTTTACCATTGTTGTTTCGGAAGAAACAGGTCGAGTAGCATTAACAATTGCTGGAACATTAACACCAGATGTGTCAATGGAAAGTTTACGTGTTTTCTTAAAACAAAATATTATTGTTGAATAGGTGGTGAAAAGATGTTAGCAATAACTATCCAAGAAATAATTGCACATATTACCTTTATATCTTTTGTTTTAGTTACATCTTCAGCAATCATTACGATTTTAGCTGGTTTGAAATTTTATTGTTATCGCCGAATTGGTTGGCTCGAAGTATTAGTCCAAGCAGCTCTTATTACGTTATGTGCCGTTTTTGATAAGTTACATCCATTTTGGCTAGTTATCATTGACATTCTCTTTATTGTGAATGCCTTGTACGCTATCTATGATTTTATCTATGCTTATTTAGCTAATAAAACCCGTACCTATAAAGTTAATGATTATTTGAAAAATGCTACTTCCGATTATTTTTTCGCAACCAATCGAAAAGATCGCATTGTTGATGCTTCGCAAAGTTATGCCGATTTAGTTGGTTTAACGATTGCTGAACTCAAGAGATCTAAAGGCTTTCAGACAATGCTATCGGAACTTACGATTGTGAAAATTAATGGTCGTGATGTAACCGAGGAAGTGGCTTTAACATTTTTATTTGATTATGAAAAAAATGCTAAATATTTAAAAAATTATAAATTTGATATTGACGTAAAAGAGAAAAATGAAATTGTAACTTATCGGGGCTTAGTTCAACCAATTATTTTTGGCAAGAAGGTGTTAGGCTCTAATATCTATTTATCAAAAGATCGATTAACAATTGTTAATGATTTAAGAGAAAGCCTAAAAAATGCAATTATTGAATTAGAAGATGACAAGGCTCAAATGCATGCATTGATGTCACTTACTAATCAAGTAGTAATGTATTATGATTTTCATACCCAAACTTATGTAGCAACTGAAGCTTTATGTGAAGCTCTAGGCACTGATAAAAAAGAATATCAACTAGATGAATTCTTCTATATGATTCACCCAGATGATATGAATTACTATCGTGAACAAGGTGAAACAATTAACTCAGTTCACCCGACAAGAATAAAGATTCGGATGGCTTTTGGTAAAGAATACTATACGGTTTATGATGATTCAATTTATATTGGTAAAGAGTCAGGCTTAGTATCAATTATTCGCCTAGCTCAAGAAAATGTAACTAATATATCGAAAAGAACTACTGCCTCAGATAATCCTCAGATTGTTCAAAAACAATATAAAGATGAACTAGATGAATTAATAGATACATCACCGAAAGCAACACTTGAAGCAACCCTTAATAGTATTGCTAAAATAGTTGGTGAAGATAATGAATAATGTAGGCATCATTTTGATGGCTGGTTGCTCAAAAAGAGCTAATTTGCCTTACAATAAAGTGTTTTATCAATACTTAGGCAAACAACTCTATGAGCATTCCCTAATTGCTTTCCTTGATGCTCCAAGTATTGATAAGATTATTTTGGTGATTAATCAAGCTGACGAAGAAAAGATAAAAGCTGATTTGTTGGAACTAGATGAAGATAAAGTGACTTATATTATTGGCGGTGCAACCCGGACCGAAAGTGTTAAAAAAGCCTTGCTCGTAATTGATAGTAATAAGGTTGTCATTCACGATGCGGCTCGGCCATTAATTACGCCTGATGATATTGAACGAACAATAACCGATTTAGATACTTACGATGCTACCACCTTTTATCATGATGTGATTGATACAATAAAACTTGTTGATGATCAAATAGTGACACTTGATCGCAGTAAATTACTAGCAGTAACTACGCCACAGGGATTTAATAAAAGTCTCTTTCCGGTACTGTTGACTAATCAAAATGATTATTTAGATGATATTTCAATTATTGAAAAGGATCAAAATGTGAAAATTGGTTTCTTATTTGAAAGTCACGCTAATCCTAAGTTTACCAAAGAAATTGATTTCTTTTGTCCTGACTATTTAGTTGGTCAATCGTATGATTTTCATCAGTTAGTCCCTAATCGTAAACTGATATTAGCAGGGATTGAATTTGAATATCCTCTAGGTTTGTTAGGTCATAGCGACGCTGATGTTGTGTATCACGCAGTAACAGAGGCAATCATTGGTGCTCTTGGTTTAGGCGATATTGGTGATTTGTTTCCTGATAATGATCCTAAATATAAAGACATTTCATCAAGTTACTTTTTACAAAAAGCTCGCTGCTATTTATTAAATGCTGGGTATACTGTAAAAAATTTAGATGTGATTATTTACATAGAAGAGCCTAAATTGAAGGAACACAAAAGAAAGATGGCGGAAAATATCGCTAATACATTATGCATAAGTCCATCGGTTGTAAACGTCAAAGCAACGACAATGGAAAAAAAAGGACCAATTGGCTCTAAAGAAGGTATTGCATCGGAAGCCATTGTATTATTAGAAAAAACAAATAAACAAAAATAAAATTAATGTGTCAGCAGTAACTGGCACTTTTTCTTTTATAAGCAAAGTTTATTTAACTAAAGAAGTAAAAATTATTTTAATAATTGTTAAAATAAATATAGGAAGCAGATTTATAGATTTTTAGTAAAATTATTTGAAGAAGAAAAGTAAAACAATTATTCAAAAAAGAAACTAAAGAATGGTTA
>CAYJAQ010000057.1:0-7999 GCA_964368275.1 uncultured Staphylococcaceae bacterium | reverse complement strand
AGCAAATAAATAGGGAGTAACACTTAAAGTGTCATTCTCCCTTATTTTGATTATTTACGTTTCAAAACTAATGCCAATAAACTAATGCTTGTAATAATACCCATAATAAGTGTTACTTGATTTTTCTTTTTGCAACCTTTTTTAGGTTCTTCTGACTTTTGACATTTTTCTTGATTTGGATCTTCTTCACACGTCTTTTCTTGTTCTTGACATTTTTCTTGGGTTGGATCATCAACACATGTCACATCTGGTAATACTTTTTCCGCGATGGAAATCACATTTGAGTGGCATGTTGTAGTTAATTCACCATCTGATATTACTACTTGAACGCATGCTTCTTCCACATTTGTTTCAGATTTAAACTTAACAACAATTCGATCACTTTCATAAGTAACATCAGTTGGAGTAATAGTAAATGGTCCATTTAAACCATTGATTGAAATCTTTATATCGTAAGTAAGTTCGTCCTCATTTTCATCAGTCGCATACGGAATATAACAAATAATATCTTCATTGGTATTAGCCATTTGCAAACCACCATTTAAGTTAAGTGTTACCTCACCTGGTGCAACATTAGGTTTTTCATTAGCCACTACTACTTTATCGGATGTACAAGTTACCGTGTCAATTCCATCTGTAATAATAACATCAACCCATAATTCTGCTTCTAGTAACGCTTCATATTGAATTTTAATTTTGCCATCAACTTCCGTTAAATTAGTAATTTCTCTTTGGCGAACATCATTAATCTTGGTATTCATAATAACTTTATAAGTAACCTTATCACCATCATCATCAGTCGGAATAGGAAACTCAATGTTTATTACATCAAGAACTTTCGCCGTACTTAAACCATTATTAATACTAACTTCAATATTATTTGGTGCATGGTTAACTCTTTCAACTAACGAAACTTTTACAAACTCATCAGACAAATGGTCATTTTTAGAAACAGCACGAACATAGTAATCATAAGTCTCATCGTATATTACATCAAAACTTACTTTGCCATTGCTATCTTGTAAATCATATCTTATGGCAAGTAAATCAGTTGCTTTTGGTGTATTACCTTTTAGAACTTTGTAAACACCATAACCTTTAGCATTGGCTAAAGCGCTGAATGAAACACGAATTTGATCATTAATAACAAAAGCAGTTGGATTATTTACTGACAAGTTACTTGCATCATATGCACCTCTTGGTAAATTATAAACTGGTGTATTCCAAGTGTTCTTTAGGATATTCATGGCTGCTTTTGTAGTAGTCTTTTTAGGACTATATAATGTTGTATAGTCATAAACAGCTGAACCTTTTATGCAATCATACATTTGATTAAATTTTAACTGACGTTGAATTTCAGATGCATTATTAAAACGATCTTCAGCTTCATCATAGTTATAAATACCATGAGCAACATACATCTTAATCGGTTTTAAATTGCTTTTAGCTCGTTCTTCATTAGTCGCTGTTACAACTTCTGCCCACCATTTTACGATGTCCGCATATGGTGCTTCAGTACTGTAAAAATCATAATATACTTGAGGAGCAATCCAATCAACATAGCCCGATTCTACCCACGTTTTAGTATCAGCATACAAATCTAAATATGATGAGTAAGCTCCCATCGCTGTTGAAGAGCCTTCATTAATATCAGTTGACTCTTTCGAGCGTGATTGCCATACTGCAGCAGGTTTAGAACCATACTCAACATTCTTGTTATTATCTTTATTGTATTTATCAATCATCGTCCGAATGTTTTTCATCATGTTATTTAAACTTTCACGACGGAAATCGCCTAAATTTAAACCAGGTTTTAGTCCAAAACTAACTGGACTCTTTTTATATTCTTCATAGATTGGTAAATCATTTAATACATTTTGACCAGTTAAGCTAGCATTATATTTATCGCCACCAGCGAAGTTAGCATTAAATTCATCAGAACGAGTTGAGGCATTTAAATAAAAATAATCATCAAAATGCATTCCATCAACATCATAGTTTTCAGCAATCTCTTTTAACGTATTAATGATATGTTCTTGGACAGCAGGTTCACCCGGATTTAAAATTAACTTACAATCTTCAGATCCTAATATTGTGTATTCCGGATGTTCTTTAGCAAAGTTACCATCAGCTAAGTTATCCAGTGCTGTCTTTTTATAGGCTAGTAATTGCTCATTGCTGAATTCTTTAGCGTCTTTCCCCGATGGAAGAATTGAACCTTCTGTTACTCGAAAGGCATTCATCCAGCACATGAATCTTAAGCCGCGTGCATGAGTTTGTTCAATCATCCAAGCTAGTGGATCCCAACCAGGATCGACGCCAGCCCCAGCTAAAAATTTACTCCAAGGATTAAGCTCTGATTTATAAAAAGCATCATTACAAGGGCGTATTTGAAAAAATACTGTATTAATATTGTACGATTCCAAAGTATCTAAAAGGGTTATATAATTCTTTTTATAGGTTTCAATTGCGCTGTCATTTGTGCCATTTTGCCGGCCAAAATCTAAATTCCAAACTGTAGCAATCCAAGCTCCGCGCATTTCTGCTTCTTTAGCAACATATTTCTTCGGTATTTGGACCGCCTCGCTTGTACCATAGTAGAACACATTATCAATCGCAATATATTCTTCTTGGTCTTCCGCATTTACCGAATTAACTCCCATAAGGAATAGTGCTACAAAACATATTAAAAGTACTCTAAGCGTTTTTTTCATAATTAAAATGATGACTTACGCATAACTTTTTGACGGTCAAATACAGTAAAAGCTTCTGCGTACATTGTTTTATTTAAAGCACCACGACATCTTGCTAGTGAAGTGTAATAATCATAGTATTTAAAATCTTTACTATTCATAACAAACCATTGTGTCTTTAGTGCTTCACACCATAAATCGTATCCTTTAGTAAAGTCAACATAAAAGTATGGGGTGAAATCCATATCATCTTCCCAGTTTTCACAGAAGTAAACAGGGGCCCAAATACGGTCACCTTTAATTTTATCACAAACTACTACACTTGCTAAAAAGGCAGCATCAGGAACCATAAGATGAGTGTTGTTATGGTCTTTGTGCATCGTGCTTTTCCAGTGTGTTAGAATAACATCAGGACGAACCTTGCGAATAATATTGGCAATTTCATAACGTACTTCTTCGTTGTTAGGTAATTCACCATCTTGATATTTCAGTACAAATGCTTCACCATTTACCATTTTAGCAAAAGCTTCGGCTTCTTTTATTTTTTGGACACGGTATTCTTCAACAGTTAGATGAGCTGGATTTCCTCTCTCACCAGCTGTTAATGCTAGTGTATAGTTTTTTCCACCATCAACAGCATTAGCAGCCATTACGCCGCCAGCTGTTAATTCAGCATCACCAATATGACCTCCTATTGCAAGTATTGTCTTAGCCATTATTGTAACTCCTTCTTAAGGATTGCAAAACTTTGAATAATTTTAAAGCCTGCATATAAATAAATGAAGCGAGCTGGGTTGTCTAAGCCAGTGAAGAAAGTCATAAAACTTGAGCCATGTTCTTTAGAATATTGGCAAAGTGAGCAGAACAGCGTTTTACCAAGTCCGCCACCACGAACATTTGGATCTACTATGATACCATCAAAATGGGCACGGCCTGACGGTTCAGTATACATAGCTCCTGTCCAACCAACAACTTTTCCACCTTCAGATACTACTAGGAATGGATTAGGTTTTTCACGACCTAAGTTATAACGAATTGCTCTTTCAAAACCTTCATTTTGAATATTAGCATAAAATTCTTCTAAGCCATAATGAACTTCAGGGTTATATACTTCAATTTTATAACCACGTGCTTCATTCTCTTTAATTTTTTGTTTTACTTTATCCGGCATTTCATACTCTTTTAATGGTAAATGGAAGGCATCACATTGGCCTTGCATATGATAGCCATTATGTAATAAGAAGAAATACTCTGGACTATTTACAGGAATAGCTGGATTACCTGGATGATCATGATGATCAGTACCTGGAATATACCATGGCCAGTTAACTGGACTTAAGAACACACAGCGTGATGACATATGTTTTTGCGAAACAAAGTAAGCCTCTACTTTTTCTAATAGTGCTTTACCAATGCCTTGATTGCGATATGCTTTTTTAACAATAATAGTATTTACATAACCAGGGGCATCATAATTTTCAAGATCTTGTTTTCTAATCATTCCAACACAAAAACCAACTAATTTGTCGTCAGCATAGGCAACAAATGCTCCATCTTCTTTAAATGATGGGTTGTTGAATAAATGATTATAAAAACCTTCTTCAGTGAATGATTTATAAAAATCCCGCTCCGCTACTACTTCATTCCAAAGAGCAACTACTAATTTACCTTCTTTTTCTAAATTAAACTTTTGAATTAACATTTTCTCGTTTCCTTTCTTTTATTTATAATCTTCTAAGTGGGCCATAACATAATTAGCGACCCGCGGTCTTACTTCAATGTGCTTACCATTACCTCTTGTTGGGTGAACACGATTTGTCAACATACAAAAACCAACACCATTTTTTCGATCTATCCAGACATTAGTGCCGGTGAAACCTGTGTGAAGAATTGTATCATCATAACTAGTTAAATCACCAGCTGATGATGCTTGTCCTTTAATTATCCAGCCTAGACCACGTCGCTCTTTGCGATTAATCACTGGATCATTTTCTGTAACTTGAACTTCAAATAATAAATCAACTGTTTGTGGGGCAAGAATTCGTTTTCCGTGATATTCCCCCCTATTTAAAATCATTTCAATAAAATGTGACATATCACTTACCGTTGAGAATACCCCAGCATGACCTACTGTTCCTCCCATAATGTAAGATGTTTCATCATGAACATCACCTCGTACTATACCCCGATATGTTTCATCATCGCGTTTTTCCGTTGGGGCACAGCGCATCTTGTCAGTTGGGTTATAACCAGTATCAAACATTTCCAGTGGTTTAAATACGTATTCACCAGCAAACTCAGGCAATGTTTTGCCACTTACAACATGAACAATTTCTCCTAGCATTATATAATTTAGATCTGAATAAACAATTTTTTGATTATCAGTAAATTCTAAATCATAACTATACAGTTTATCCCAGGCTTCTTCTAATGTTTTTGTTTTGCATGGATCTTTCAAGCATTCGCGCATTCCCGAAGTATGGGTCATTAAATCCCAGATTGTTAAATTGGGAAAACGAAAGCGTGGTAGGAAACTTTGAACTTTGCTGTGTAAACGAAGTTTGCCCATCTCAATTAGTTTCATAATACATGTTGTTGTTGACAACACTTTCGAAACCGACGCCATATCATATAGTGTATCTACGCTGTTTTTCTCAACCATTGGATACAATGCCTTATTTCCTAAACTACCTAATGTTACTTTACTTTTAGTAACAATAGCATAGTTTGCGCCTGGAAAAGCCCCATCACTTATTGCTTCTAATATTATCTTATCTAGTCCATTGACGTTTTCCATAACAATCTCCTTTTTATACATTATTATTATATCATTATTGGCAAAGATAGTCAAAATTAATAATGAATAATTTTTCGAAAGAAAAAAAGAGTTGGAATTAGAAAATCCAAACTCTCTGATTATTAGGCTACTAATTATCCTATTAGCACTCAAGTAAATAATAATTTTTCTTGCCTCGTCTAATAATTGTGTACTTTTTACCAATTGCATTAGCTTTATCAACCATAAAATCTAAACTCTTTTGTTGTTCACCATTGACTAAGACTGCTCCATTTTGGATAAACTCGCGAGCTTCTCTTTTAGAAGATGCAGCTTTTACTAAAACTAATGCATCAATTAAATTCATTTCTTCGGTTAACTTTACATGAGGAACACCATCAAAACCCATATCGATTTCTTCGACAGTTAGATTACCAACCTTACCACTAAATAATGCATCAGTTAGTTTAAGAGCTTGTTCATATGCTTCTTTACCATGCAATAAAGTCGTAACTTCTTTAGCAAGGGCCTTTTGAGCAAGCCGTAAATGCGGTTCATCTTGAAGTGATTTTTCAAGTGTATCAATTTCTTCTTTACTTAAGAATGTAAATTGTTTTAAGCGCTTGATCGTATCTGTGTCAGCAGTATTTACCCAAAATTGGTACATAGCATATGGTGATGTTTTTTTAGCATCTAGCCAAACAGCACCTGACTCGCTCTTACCAAACTTAGTTCCATCACTTTTTGTTACTAGTGGTACGGTTAAGCCATATGCTTCAGCATCTGCTCCATGCATCTTTCTGATTAATTCCAAGCCACCGGTAATGTTACCCCATTGATCTTGTCCACCAATTTGAAGTTTGCAAGCTTTGGTATCATACAAATGTTCAAAATCAAGAGCTTGTAAAATTTGGTAGGAAAACTCAGTATACGATATACCACTATCGAGACGTGCTTTTACGGTTTCTTTGTTTATCATATAATTTACATTGAAATACTTGCCATACTTGCGAAGAAATGTTAACACATCTAATTCTTTTGTCCAATCATAGTTATTAACCATTTCACAATTGAATAAATTTAAAACTTGCTTGTGTAAGCATTTCGCATTGTACTCAGTTACTTCCTTCGATAGCAATTGTCTTTCACTACCTGGTTTAGGGTCACCAATTGAACCTGTTGCTCCACCAATCAAGAAGATTGGTTTATTACCAGCCATCTCTAATCTTTTAGCAAAAAGGTAAACTAGTAAGTGGCCAACATGAAGGCTATCACCAGTAGGATCAGCCCCTAAATAAAAGGTTACTTTTCCTGCATTTAAATCATCTATTATTTTTTCGTCAGTAATAGCGTGAACTAAGCCACGCCATTGTAATTCTTCATATAAAGTCATATAATCTCCATCTATTATTTGGTTGAATCTCGCCAAACAATACTATAATCTATTAATTCTTGTAAATTTTCTTCTTCTTGACCTTCCATTAAGTTGGTAAGAAAGTCCATGGCTTTTTCGCCAATTTCGTAAATAGGTGTATTAATACAAGTAAGTTTAGGGCGTGATAATTCCGCATAACGGGTATTTTGGAAACCGATTACTTGTAATTCATTAGGTATATGAATATGTTGAAGGCGCGCAACATTGATAAAAGAAACTGCCATTGAATCACGCACTACTATTGCCACATCAGGGTGACCACTCTTTAGTAGTTCATCATAGGAAACTTCATTTAGTTCTGTTTTACCAGAAACACGAATTACCTTAGGTTCTAGACCAGCTTCTTGCATAGCCTTTTCGTATCCTTCTACCTTGATATCATTAACCATATATTTTCTAATTGTGGTAATCAACCAGATATTCTTATTACCACGGGTTATCATTTCTCTTGTCATATCATAAGCTGCTTTTTTATAATCAATGGCGACACTTGGGACCATCACATTATTGCAAACAGTATTAGTTAAAACAACTGGAATGGGAACATCAGTGATAATATCAATCTGTTCTTCTGTAATTTCATCATTAATATACAAAACACCATCAACACCCGAAGCAACAACATTACCCCAAAGTTCACGATCACTCGCAGTTACATTTTCATCTTTTTTAACATTATTAACAAAAATTCTCAATAAATAACCACGACGAGCAGCACAAGCAGCAATACCATTAATCATTTCAGCAACACTACTTCTTGTTAGTTCGGGAACGACAACAGCAACCGTTGTTGACTTTGAACTAGCTAAACCTTTTGCATTTAAGTTAGGCTTGTAACCTAATTCTTTGATTATCTTCTCAATCTTTGCTCTTGTTTCTGGACGCACCTTTTCGGGATGATTCAGAACTCGCGATACAGTAGCAAGGGAAACACCAGCAGCACCAGCAACATCATAAATCTTAATTTGATTCATTCTTTCCTCCTATTAAAACTTTTTATTCTCGTTCATTGGTATTATATCATATTATTCGCTATTTTTCAACATTTATGAAAAAATTGTTATTTATTTTCATAAATGCCTTTTATGTTTATTA
>CAYJAQ010000056.1:0-8006 GCA_964368275.1 uncultured Staphylococcaceae bacterium | reverse complement strand
ATATAATATTATAGCATTTTTTTGATTTTTTCAAAAGATATATGTTAAATTTTGTTATTTATCACAAAGAAAAAATAAAAAAGTTGATATTTTTATAGTTAAACACATAAAATATCATGAATAGGTGGTGATTAATTGAACAACAAATGGCATAACAATAGTTTTTTTATCAACACTCTTGTGGTAACTATTAGTGGTTTTCTAATTAAAGCCCTCGGCTTACTTAATCGCATCATCATTACCAGAATGCTAGGTACAGAAGGAATGAGTCTTTACATTCTCGCATTTCCAACAATTATGCTACTAATTACAATGTCTTCACTTAGTATGAATATAACAATTAGTAAACTAGTAGCTGAAAATCTAAAAACTAGGGAATTATCTCCAAAGCTACTTATTAAAAAAGGACTTAAAATTACTACAATTGCTTCTCTTTTCACTATTTTCACCCTATTGATTATAATAAAACCCTTAACAAGTATTTTTTTGAAGAACGCGAACCTATTTTATCCGCTATTAGTAACAATCTTTTTGATTCCTTTAGTAGGCATTAGTGACACTTTAAAAGGTTATTACAACGCTTTAAAACAAATGACCACGACTGCGCTTGCTCAACTACTTGAACAAGTTGCACGAATAACCTTTAGTATCCTGGCAATTATTATATTAGCACCATATGGCATTGTTATTGCTACAACATTTACACTTCTAGCCTTATCCGTTGGTGAAGCATTCTCAATAATCTATTTACTTGTCAAATTGCGCAAACAGCCTCTTATAGACTTCGAAAGTACCGGCAATGAACAAAAAGAAATTTTAAAAATGGCAATTCCCACAACAGCAACCCGTCTAGTTGGTAGCTTTTCATACTTCTTAGAACCAATTGTTTATACAATGATTCTAATTTTTATTGGATACAGCGAAGCAAACATTCAAACAAGCTACACAATCATCAATGGATACGCTATTCCTCTGCTAACCATTGCCTCTTTCTTATCAATCGGACTTTCAACTACTATTATACCTAGCATTTCTGAAGCTCATGCTCAAAAGAAAACTGGTAGTATCAATTACCTAATTCAAAAAATATTACTTTTTTCCCTTATTCCTGGTATTTTAATTGCTATTATCCTAACAATCTACGCTTTTGAATATATGCAATTAATCTATGGCACCACAAGTGGCGCAACGTATGTAAGCAAATATGCATTTCTCTTCATCACTTATTATCTAACAATGCCAATTACATCAATCATGCAAGCTTTAGGAAAAGCGCGAGTATTATTTGTGGTTTCAACATTTTTTAATATCCTACGGATTATCTTAATTATGGGATTATCTTTTTTTGATTTTATCAATCTTGATAGTATTTTCTTTGCTATTATCATTACTTTAATATTGAACACCATCGTTAATATTATCATTGTTGTAAAGACCACCAAATACCGTTTTAACTATCATAATATCATTAATATAATGCTAATTTCAACTTTTACACTAGGTTTAACTTTCTTACTAAAAAATGTAACATCCCTAAATTATTTACTCGTCAGTACCATCGTCTCTGCCGTTTATCTCATCCTTAATTATACCTTTGGACTTTTAGATGTAGAAAGTTTTAAAAAGAAAAAGCTTAAGTTAGAAGCAAAATAATCACTTCTAACTAAGCTTTATTTTTTTAATATTCTTTTTACCATTGGTTGTAAATTGCGTGCCATCTCGATAAAACCGGCATCGTTGGGATGTACACCATCAACAGTTCCTGCCACTCCAATATCACCGAGTAAAGACCAGCCATCTAAGAAATAAATATTGGGATCTTTCTTAGCACGTTCTTTAACAAAATTCATTTGGAAAGTGCGTCGATTATCACACTCTTCTTTTTCCCAGGCATCAAATGGATACGCAGCGGTTTTAATTCTACTAACGACTAAAATCGGTGTTGTAGGATTTACTTCCCGCAATTTATCAACAAATACCGGCATTGACAGATTAATCGCTTCTCCTAAGCCAGCATTAGCTTCGTAATCTAAAATATAAAGGTCAACGTTAGGAATTTGATTAATTATCTCAGCCATCTCAACTTCACCTTTTCCATTACCTGAAAAGCCATAGTTAATCACTTCGTAATTAGTATTTCGCGCAATAATCATGGGGAAGCTATTACCAGGTCGAGATGCACAACCACCCTGAGTAATTGATGTCCCGTATATAAGTATCCGCCCTTCATTAAAAATATCCGCAGGTTCAATTGTGGCATCTTTAGCAAAAACTAATTCAACACTCTCTACTGATGCATATAAAGGAAATTCTAAAAGAAATAGTTCACGATTAGCATGACGATTTTGAAAAAAAGTGTATTCATATTCTGTTTTATGAAAATCAAAAGGACTAGCTTTGTAGAAAACTAAATTATCAAAGGAAGTTCCACGGTATAAATCAAAACCTGCTTGACCAGTATATGCCATATGCGACATATGAAACATAAACGAAAGTTTAACACGAATCTTTAAGACACTAGTATTACTATAAAAAGCAATACTTCCTCCTGATGTATTACATGCTAAAGTTAACAAACCTTGAGAAAACTGTGAAATTCGTTTTAAATCTTCGTTCTTTACTCTAATAAAAGTCCGTTCTTCTTTAAAATTAGGTAATCCATAAACTTTTACTGCATCACTTAGTTTAGGATTAATAATTTGAAATTCTTCTTCAACTACTAAATTATCTTGTACAGCTAAGTTTTTATCAATCTTAGCAATATCTATTGTCTTTTTTTCCATGTTAACACCTCGCGATATTATAACATAATTAATAATTTTTGACAATTAATTGGACATTTTACAATATTTTTATTTCACCATTTTGAAAATATGCATACTCTACTTCTTTAATGCTAAGATTATATTTTGTCTTAATAGTCTCAACAATATCTTCGCGTGTTAGCTGAAGGGAAGATATTGCTTCTTTTTCAATATGACCACTTACAACTAATGGTAACGGAAAAAAGCCATCTGAGTTTTCAGCAAAAGTAAAAACGCTCAGATTACCGGTTGTCTCCAAGATTGCATACTGTACTTCTTTAATACTGCGAACATTATTCTGACGTAGTTGTGTTAAAAGATCATTAAAATTATAGTTTTGACTACGCATAGCCTTAATGTTTATCTTGCCATTAGCAATAATAATTGTCTCTCTGCCATCAAAAAAGGACCTAATTAAAGGAAAACGCAAAGAAATAAAAGCAATTAACTTTTGAACAACCGACAAAGCGATAATAGGAACAATGGCATACCAATAACTATCACGGAAATTATCTATTCCAATTACCATGATATCCGAAATTGATAATAAAATAACTAAATCAAAAACACTTAATTGACCAATTTCACGTTTTCCCATTAATTTCATCATTAATACTAGAATAAAATAACCACCTAACGTTTTCATTAAGATAATTAAAAGATCGCTTCCCATATTTTCTCCTTCTAAAAAAATGACAAGCACCATATTATGTATTGGTGATACAATGAATTTTCTAAAAAATAAAATCCGTGAGTTGCTTGCATTCAGTGTTATTTTTATTCCTTTTTCACTTATTTATACACTCTTGATTTATTTTCAAGCATTTTCAGCAACTAGTACGGCATTTCAAACCGCTACTTTCATTATTGCATTAGTAATCTTTTTAATCTTTGGAACAATTAGTGGGCGTATCGAAGGTAAACGCGGTTGGCTTGCGGGAATGACTTCCGTTATCATAATTATTGCGATTGTTTTCTTATTTAAGTTGCTACTAAAAGATACCTTTAACACCCGTTACTGGTTAAAAATAGCCGCTCTGTTCTTCTGTAGTGCTCTTGGTGGAATAATTGGTGTAAATTTAACAAAAAAATAATTATTTTCCTTGACTATGTAACATTGTTATGCTATAATGTCAAAAAGTAAAACATTGAGAGGAAAATATGAAACTAATTAAACTACTAATATCTATAATAACTACACTAATATCCTTAGCACTTCTTTTATTCATTATATGGATTATTGCAATTAACGTTGGCAAACCAATTAATTTTAACATAAGTTGTAGTAGTAAAGCCTATGATTATGTTGAACAAATAGCAAGCAGCGACGTCAACGAAATCACTTTAAACGTTACTAATCAAACAGTTAATATCAATAAAACTACTGATAATAAAATTACGATTGCTTATTATGAAAGTGATAATATTGATTTTACTTATGAACTTGAAAATGGCAAAATCTCGTTAAGTAACAACATTTATGAAAATAACATCTTCTTATTTAACTTCTTTAATTCTTTTTCACGCAATATTACAATCAATATACCCGCTAATCTAGCATGCGACCTAGACATCAAAACTGTAAATGGTCGCATAAAAGTTGAAAAATTAAGTCAATTAAATGATGTTAATTTAAACACCGAAAATGCTAGTATTACCATCGACAAAGTATATTGCGATAATCTTGTCGCAACAACGGTAAATGGTAAAGTTTCTGTTACTAATGTAATCGTTGAAAAAGATATAAACGTTAATACAAGTAACGCTTCCATTAATTTTGAAGATGTCAGTGCTAAAAACATTAAAGGTTTAACGACGAATGGTTGGATGAGAGTTGATGACATAAATGCTACGACTATTATCTGTAAATCATCCAATGGTCAAATAAATGGCGATAGTATTATGGCAAAAACTATTGATTTGACCACTTCCCAAGGTTCCATAGATGTCGAAATTATTGGCGATTTTCGCAGTTTTCAAATTGACGTTACAACTAGTAATGGTTCGATTTACATTGATGATGAAAGATACCGTGAAGGAACATATAACAATGGTGCTCCTAGCACAATAAATTTAGATACTTCTAATGCAAGTATCGACTTAGATTTTGATAGTGACCGTTAAAAAAAGCAGGATTTATTTTCCTGCTTTTTTCATGCGCTTTAAAATCTTAAAATTAACCTCAAGGCCCTTATATGAACCAAGAATTGGCAAAACAATATATTTTACTTTTAATAAAGCAATACTACGAATATTAGCGAGAGTTACATTGCCAAAAACGCCAATTGCTTTATTACCTGTATAACTTTCCATTAATTCTTTTAAATCAGCAAATTTAAATCCGCAAAGTAAGATTCGATCACAACTAGAATCAAGAGCTTCATAAAAATCATCACGATTATCTACTTCTACTTCAATAACGTCATCAGGTACTTTTTCACGTAATATTGTAACTGCGTCATATGTACTGCCAATACCTGCTACATGATTAGAAGAAATATAGTAATCACCTTTTAAATTCTGATGATAATTTTTTCCACCGCCATCAGTAACAGCTTTGATTTCGTACTCGCGCAAAAGTGGTGTATAATCTCGTGAAACAACCGCATCACACGGTAGTCCCTTGAGTTCAGCAACAAAGCGATTGGTGGTGGTAGCAACGCTACACAAACGCTCCATTAAATTAGTGATGACGCTAGTTACACTTAAAATATTGGCCATTGGCCCTGTGACACTGGCAATAACATCACCACGATTAATGTAACTACCATCTTTTTTCAAAATATTGAACTTAATCTTTGGATTAACATATTCAAAAACCGCTTTTGCAAGTTCCATGCCAGACGCAATGCCTGTTGAGCGCGCAACAAAACTGCCTGATATGACAGCTTTTGTATCAATTAGGGTCTTTGTGGTTATATCATTTTGATATTCATCTTCTTGCAAAATCTTCTGAATAAAGTTTTCAAGTTGTTTATCCATAAATCACCTCATTATTCTGTTATAGCAAGGGATTATTGATTTGTTAACCAGAAATAAGCGATAAGAATTATTAATGCAATACCAATAATCGTAGCTATTGTTACCTTCACGGCTGATACTGGCGACTTACCTATTACTTTGCCGCTTTCACCATTAACCAAGAAATCATATTTCTTTTTGTTAAAAGTATAGTAGCAGTTCCATACTGGTAAAATTACATACTTATATGTAATATTATTATGTGAAGTTTTTACAGTAAGGTAGTCGACAACATCATAATCATATTTTGTCAATATTTGTGCTTTTATATTATTTTCAATTATTTTCTTCGCAGTTGCCCAACCATCATTTAAACTAACGCTATAATGTTCAGCTGAAAAGCCCAATAAGTAACGAGCATCATAGATAAAAGAATCATTTGTACCATATGGTGATAGTTTAGTCAATTTTTCTTGATTAATTTTCTCACCAGCATATACTAAAATATCATCAGCTTGATAGCTATGAACACCAGATACCTGAAACCAACGAGTACGTGTTTCTGTATGCTGATTCTTGCCACTGCCGACTGTTACCGTATAATGTTTACCAAGGCGTCCTACATAAGATGATGTTGTTTTACTATCATATGTCCAAGATGGCAAATAAATACCATTTACGGAAGCATTAGGGATTTGTTTCTTAATCTTACCAGGAGCCCAAAAACGTTTCTTTAACCATTTTCGATAATTAGTAATAGCATCATCATGTGAAATACAGAAAGGAATTACGCGATTTGGTTTTCTACCAACAATCTCGGTTTCATCAATAGCAACATTAGAACCACAAAAAGGACAAGTGTTGGTAATTTCAGTTGAACTGATTACATTATTCGCACCGCAGTTTTGACAATGAATCATTTTAGTTTCTCTTCCCCAATTATCATCATCAGTTGCATTTAGAAAATCTAATTCTTGGTCAGAAACTGTACCATCCAACTTTACTATGCTTCCACAATACTCACATCGTAAAGAAAGCGTCGTTGGATCATATTTTATATTAGCACCACATCCGGGGCATTCACATATCTCGTGCTCGGCTTCTTTAATATTTTCTTGTGTTTCCATATGCTATTCCTGCTTTTTCCCACATTCAGGGCAGAATTTCGCAGTTGGGGTCAATTTTGTACCACATTCAGAACAGAAACGAGCACTAGGCACTTTTGTTCCGCATTCTGGGCAGAACTTAGAACCAGCCGGCATGCTATTTCCACAATTGCTACATACTACTGCTTCTTTTGAAGCTGAGGGAGTTTTGCTTTCGGGTCTGGGATCATCTTTAGCGTTCTTAAGTGCTTCCGACATCATCGCCCCCATAGACAAACCAGCACCAATACCTACTCCTGCGCCAGCAATACCGCCACTAGGATTTTGAGCCGCATCACGCATTGCGCCAGCAGACTCATATGTTACATAACTTCCCATCTTATCACTCATTACCCCAACAGAAGTACGTTTATCAATAGCTTTTTCAACTTCTTCTGGCAATGAAACATTTTCGACATACATAGCAACTAGATTAATACCAATTGCTGAAAAATCATCAGCAAGACTTGTTAAAAGTTTATCGCCTAATTCATTGTATTGTGAGGCAATCTCTAAAACAGGAATCTTAGCTTTACCAAGTGATGATGAAAAATTAGATACTATAATACCCTTAAAATAATCTTTTAAAGCTGCAGTTGTATAATCACGATTAGTGCCGAAAATTTCACGCATAAATAGTGGTGCATCAGCTACTTTAAATGAATATTTGCCATAAGCTCGAATGCGAACTGGTCCAAATTCAGCATCATTCATCATAACTGGGTTAGTAGTTCCCCAAGTTTGATTAATAAATTGTTTGGTATTTACGTAATATACGTCAGCTTTGAATGGTGAATTAAAGCCATACTTCCATCCCGCAATTTTTGTTAAGATAGGAATGTTATTAGTCTCTAAACGATGTCGACCAGGTCCAAAAACATCGGCAATTTGACCTTGTGAAACTAACATTGCTACTTGTGATTCCGTAACAATAAGTTGACAACCATTCATAATTTCATCACGATCAGTCATTTCATAACGATATACGATTCGATCGGTAGTTTCCTCTTTCCACTCAATAACTTTTAATAACTGTCTTCTAATAAAACCCATAATATTACCTCCAATTTTATTTACATACTATAATTATACTACA
>CAYJAQ010000055.1:0-8034 GCA_964368275.1 uncultured Staphylococcaceae bacterium | reverse complement strand
AGCATAAATATTAACTTTACGCCATTAAATATACATAGAAAAAAAGGATCAAAAATGATCCTATTTTATAAACATCGCATCGCCAAATGAGAAAAAGCGATATTCTTGATTAATTGCTTCTTGATAAGCCGCCATTATGATCTCTTTATTCGCCAAAGCACTAACAAGCATTATTAATGTTGACTTAGGCAAATGAAAATTAGTAATTAACGCATCAACTGCTTTAAACTCATAAGGAGGATAAATAAAGATATTAGTATTTTCATGGCACTCAACAAACTCACCATATTTTTGGTAAATTGATTCTAAAGTCCGTGTTGAGGTAGTACCAACACTGACAATTCGTTTTCCCATTTGTTTTGCTTGATTAAGCCGTTTGGCTACATCACCACTCATATGATAATACTCACTGTGCATATGATGTCCTTCAATTGTATCACTTGTTACCGGACGAAAAGTTCCTAGGCCGACATGCAATGTAACATACTCAATTTGAACACCTTTTACGCGTAGTTTGGCTAAAAGTTCACTAGTAAAGTGGAGCCCAGCTGTAGGTGCAGCAGCACTTCCGTACTCTTTTGCATAAACTGTTTGATAACGATTTTGATCTTGGAGTTTCTCATGAATATAAGGTGGAAGAGGCATAAGACCAATTTGCTCAAGGACTTCTAAAAAAATACCTTGATATTCCATCTTAAATCTTCTAATTCCTTCTTCACCAATGCCGACACAAATTGCTATTAGTGCACCATTATTAAATGAGATAGTTGTTCCAACTTTGACACGCTTTGCTGGTCTTGTTAAGGCTTCCCATTCATTTGGAGAAGTCTCTTTTAATAAAAGAACTTCAATAAGTGCATCAGTATCTTCTTTACGCCCATAAATTCGTGAGGGAATTACCTTGGTGTCATTAAGCACTAAACAATCATTAGCACCGAGCATATTAACAATATCAACAAAGTGATGATGACTAATAGCACCCGTCAATCTATCGACTACCATAAGGCGTGAAGCCGAGCGATCTAAAAGCGGAGTCTGAGCAATCAAATGTTCTGGTAAATTATAGTCAAATTCATCTACTCTCATAGCATGCCACCTTGTCGATAACCTAAGTGTTGATAGGCTTTTTCCGTCGCTGCTCTACCCCGTGGTGTACGTAGAATATAACCTTCTTGTAAGAGAAATGGTTCATTTACGTCTTCTAAGGTAACCGATTCTTCCGAGATGGTTGCTGCTAAAGCTTCTAAGCCAACAGGACCACCATTAAAGCGCTCAATTAAGAAAGTCAAATAGCGACGATCACTATCATCTAACCCTGCTTTATCAATGTTTAATTTATTCAATGCATAATCAGTAATATTACGTGTAATCACTGAACTACCATCATATTGTGCAAAATCGCGAATGCGCCGGAATAGTCGATTAGCTATTCTTGGTGTGCCTCTACTTCTTTTAGCTAATTCTTCGCTAGCATCTTTTTCAATTGCATAATTAAAAATGCGCGATGTTCGATTAATGATTTGTTGTAATTCACTGTCAGAATAATATTTCAACTGATGAACAATACCAAAACGATCACGTAGTGGTGAAGTTAAATCGCCAAATCGCGTGGTAGCTCCTACTAGCGTAAATGGCGGCAAGTCAATCCGCAGTGTTGTAGCAGCAGAATCTTTACCCATGACAATATCAATCACAAAGTCTTCCATAGCTGAATACAAGATTTCTTCTATTACTTTGGGAATCCGGTGAATCTCATCGATAAACAGAATATCACCCGGTTCAAGTGAAGAAAGTATGGCTGCTAAATCACCAGGGCGACTAAGCGCTGGGCCAGTTGTTGTCTTAATATGTGTTCCCATTTCATTTGCAATAACATATGCAAGGGTCGTTTTACCAAGTCCTGGTGGGCCATATAGTAATACATGGTCTAAACTCTCCTCACGTTCTTTCGCAGTCGAAATATAGATCTTTAACATCTCTTTTAGTTCTAACTGACCAACATATTCATTTAAACTTTGAGGACGTAAGGTTTGTTCAACCTCATCACCATCAATCATCTTCTTATCGAGAATGCTTTCCGTCATAATCATTACTCTCTTTCCTTGAATTTAATTTTCTATTTTGATATAATATAATTAATATAGGATGGTATTTTATGTATAATTACATTAAAGGTGAAATAGTCACCGTTACTTCTACTCATATTGTCGTCGAATGTCAAAACATTGGCTACCAAATTAAAGTGCCTAACCCATTTCTCTACGCCATCGGTGAACAGCATACTATTCATGTTTACTTTCATGTTCGCGAAGATATCATGGAATTATATGGTTTTCCAACTAGTCAAGAACGTGATATGTTTGTTCGGCTAATCAATGTAAAAGGGCTTGGACCAAAAGGTGGGCTAGCTATCATGGCATCGACAACACCTGAAGAAATTGCAAAAGCAGTTGAAGCAGCCAATCCTCGCTTCTTCGCTACTTTCCCAGGAATCGGAGCGAAATCCAGTCAACAAATAATCCTTGACCTAAAAGGCAAACTCGTCTTTGACGATGTTCCTGTAACTGCATCTAGCGAAAAACTACTTAATGTACAAACAGCCTTGAAAGCTCTAGGCTACAGCAATCCTGAAATAAAAGCAGCAACCAAAGATTTACCCCTTGATGATAGTGTTAGTTTATCAGACGCTGTTAAGAATGCTTTGCGTCGTCTACAAAAAAACTAATTTAACATATTAATATTATATCAAATTTTAATTCTTTTTCCTATAAATAGTAAAACTTTTTTTAAACTAGTTAAGTTTGCTTGACAGGTCAAAAAAATGTTGATATAATATTATCAAACCGTTGATAAGAAAGTAAAATTAGAATAACGCGTATAGAGAGTTAGGAATGGTGGAAGCCTAATGGTAGTGTTCTAATAAATGGGTCTTAGAGGGCAAAAGGGAAAGATTTATCTAGTATCTTTTGACGGGTGCTTTCGTTATTAAGCAAACATGTCATATATTTATTTATATATTGCATGATGAGGTGGCTAACATAGTTAGCAATAAAGGTGGTACCGCAGGTAAAATGAATTTACTTGTCCTTTAGAATATTCTAGAGGGCTTTTTTTGTTTTCTAGAATAAATTACTAAGAAAGGAAATAAAAAAATGCAAATTAAAGACGTTAATTTTAAGACTTATTTAAAAAATTACCCTAATCGTGAAGGATACTTTGGACGCTATGGTGGCGCCTATATTCCTGATGAACTAAAACCTGCTTTTATTGAAATTGATCAAGCTTACCTAACCATTTGTAAGTCTGCCCAATTTATCAACGAGCTTCGTCGAATTCGCAAGGAGTTTCAAGGTCGTCCTACACCAGTTTATCACTGTGAAAGGTTATCAAGATTACTCGGAAATGTCCAAATATATTTAAAGCGCGAAGACTTGAATCACACTGGCGCCCATAAACTTAATCACTGCATGGGTGAAGGATTACTCGCTAAATACTTAGGCAAAAAGAAACTTATCGCTGAAACTGGAGCAGGTCAACATGGTGTTGCTATTGCTACTGCCGCTGCTTTCTTCGGCCTTGAATGTGAAATTCATATGGGTGATATTGATATTGCTAAACAAGCACCAAATGTTGCTAGAATGAAAATTCTTGGTGCGGAGATTGTACCTGTTAGTTTTGGTGGAAAAACCTTAAAAGAAGCTGTTGACTCCGCTTTTGCAAGTTATTTAAAACAATATAAAGATGCAATTTATTGCATTGGTTCAGTAGTAGGACCACATCCTTTCCCAATGATGGTCCGTGATTTTCAATCAATTGTGGGAATTGAAGCAAAAGAGCAATTCTATGAAATGACTGGTGAAATGCCTGATGTAATTTGTGCCTGCGTTGGTGGTGGTAGTAACTCTGCCGGACTCTTTATTCCTTTTCTCGATGAAGAAGTACGTATAGTCGGTGTTGAACCACTCGGCAAAGGTACTAAAAAAGGTGAGCACGCCGCTTCAATGCAATATGGCAAGGAAGGAACAATTCATGGCTTTAACTCCATTATGTTGCGAGATGAATTGGGAAACCCTGACCCCGTATATTCAATTGCTAGTGGTCTTGACTATCCAGCAGTAGGTCCCGAACACGCCTTCTTACACGATATTGGCCGCGTTGAATACGACACAATTAGTGACGATGAGGCATTAGAAGCCTTCTTCTTATTATCACGTTATGAAGGCATTATTCCCGCATTAGAAAGTGCGCACGCTGTTGCTTATGCCATTCGCTATGCCCGCACCCATGATCATGGTTCTATTTTGGTTAATTTATCAGGCCGTGGTGATAAGGACATGGACTATATTATTGATAATTACGGTATTGACTACTTAGAAAAGAAACAAAAATAATGAGTAAGCTAATTATTTTTGATATGGATGGTACGATTCTAAACACCCTAGATGATTTAACATCCAGTTTAAACTACGCATTAGAAACTAATACCCTTCCCAAAAGAACTGTTTCAGAAGTGCGATCATTTGTAGGTGACGGAATAAGGAAACTAGTAGAGCGTGGTGTCCCTAATGATTCATCCAACTCCATTATTAATCAAGTCTATGACTGCTTTATTAAACATTACTATGCCCATTGTCATGACCAAACTAAACCATACCAGGGAATTATCGAACTATTAAAGAAACTTCAAAATAATGGCTACCAACTAGCTGTTGTTTCTAATAAAGATGAATGTGCGGTAAAAACACTTTGTGAATTATATTTTAATGGATTATTTAATAGAGCTGTCGGTGTAAGCAGCAATGTTTTACCAAAACCAGCTCCTGATTTAGTCAATGCTGTACTACAAAAATTAAATTGTTCTTCTAGTGAAACTATTTATATTGGTGATAGTGTAACTGATATCGAAACTGCAGATAATGCAGGAATTGCTTGCATAAGTGTCGACTGGGGATTTCGCGACCGTTCTTTTTTTCTAGCCCATGGCGCGAAAACAATTGTCTCGACAACGGAAGAGCTCTTTAACATCTTAGTAAAAGAGGCATAACTAGCTAAAAATATAGCATTAATGGATACCAAATGGTTTTCTATTAGTGCTTTTTTCTTTATATAGAATATTTTCGCTTTTATTATACTCAATAATTCATTTGACAAGCCTTTATGAATATGATAGAATGATTAAGTGAGTTAATCACAGAAAGGAAATATAAAATGGAATCAGACGACCCCGACGCGAACACGATATTACCCCAATTAATATTAATAGTCGTGTTAACAATGGTAAATGCTTTTTTTGCTTCAGCAGAAATGGCCGTTATCTCAACCAATAAAAATAAAATTAGAAGACTAGCTTTGAAAGGAAACAAGCGAGCAATTGCTGTGGAAAAACTTTGTAGTAATGAGGTAAAGTTCTTATCAACAATTCAAGTAGGTATTACTTTAGCAGGATTTTTCTCAAGTGCCACTGCTGCTATTGCTTTATCCGATGATCTCGGTGCCTTACTTGCTAAAATAAATGTCCCATACGGTAGCCAAATAGCCTTTGTGGTTGTTACACTTTTACTATCGTACATAACGCTAGTATTTGGCGAATTATACCCCAAACGGGTGGCTTTACGTAATCCAGAAAAGATAGCTATGCGAGGTGCTCGCATTCTACTAGTATTTAGATTTATTGCTACTCCTTTTGTAAAACTATTATCAGGATCATGTAACTTACTCGTAAAAATAAGTGGTATAAACAAAGACAATGATAATGATAATGTCTCAATTGACGATATTATGGATGTCGTTACATCAGGTGTAAATGAAGGACTTGTCGATAAAGAAAAGCAAAAAATGATTGAAGCAACTTTGCATTTTAATTCATTGACTGCTACTGATATTATGACTTCCCGCATGGATGTCTTTATGATTGATATTGATGATGACCAAAAAACTAATATTGAAAAAATACTTTCGGAAAAATACACAAGAGTTATCGTATACCAAGATAGCAAAGATAACATTCTAGGTGTTATTAACATAAAAGACATGCTTGAGAAAGCCTATATCAAAGGTTTTGATGATATTAATCTCTTAGAATTAATTAGAAAACCACAATATGTAACTAAACATGCTAAAGCTAATACCATTTTAAAAAGAATGAAGGATAGTCAAGAGCAAATAGTTTTATTGTTAGACGAATTTGGCGGTTTTGATGGTATTGTGACCATGGAGGACATCATTGAAGAAATAGTAGGTAATATTTCCGATGAGTATGATGAGGGAAGCAACATTGTCAAAATAGATGAGCATACTTATCTGATTGATGGTACAACTCCTCTACATGAAATAAATCAAGAATTAGAGCTAGACTTTGATATTGATAACAACTACTATGATACTATTGCCGGCTTAATAATTGCCCTTATTAATCGCCTGCCTGAAGATGGTGAACAAGTCGAAGTTGAATATAATAACTGTTCATTACAAATAGTCGAATTTGATAAACAACGGATTTTAAAGGTCCGATTAATATTAAAATAACAAAAAATGTCATTCTCAGAATGACATTTTTTCATTTAAAAACGGAAACCGCCACGGTTCTTTCCCTTACCTTTTTTTACTTTAGGACGTGGCATCCCTGGTGCATAACCTGTTTTAGCAACCTGCTGCATTTGTTTTTCATCCATGCCCATCATTGCCCGCATTTGAATACGCATATCTTCAAAGCGTCTAGTTAAAGCATTTATTTCTTGATATGTTCTGCCAGATCCTTTAGCAACCCGCTCTTTACGCGATTGATTTTTATTAATTAAATCAGGATTTTTGCGTTCTTCTTTGGTCATTGAACCAATAATTGCTTCAATGTTGTTAAACTGTTTATCATCTATATCAACATTTTTCAGTTGATTACCAAGACCCGGTATCATCCCTAGCAAGCTCTTTAAAGAGCCCATTTTCTTAATCATTTTTATTTGATCCAAGAAATCATTATAACTAAAATGTCCTTTTTCCAGCTTTTCAGCTAGTTTCATGGCATCAGTTTCATCGATGTTTTCAGTAGCTTTCTCAATGAGTGATACCATATCGCCCATTCCCAAAATTCTACTAGCCATTCGTTCTGGATGGAAGACTTCAATTTGGTCAATCTTTTCACCCATACCACAAAATTTAATCGGTATTTGCGTCATATAGCGAATTGAAAGAGCCGCACCACCACGCGTATCACTATCTAATTTTGTTAATACACAACCGGTAATTCCTAAGCGCTCATTGAAAGTCATTGCTACATTAACAGCGTCTTGACCTGTCATTGCATCAACTGCGAGTAGTATTTCATGAGGCTTGGCAATTGCCTTGATGTCTTCAAGTTCCTTCATTAAGTTATCATCAATTTGTAAGCGACCTGCAGTATCAATGATTACAACATTATAATTTTTCATCTTAGCATAAGCTAACCCATTTTGCACTATTGCTTGAGGCTTAGTAAAAATACCTTGTTCAAAAACATCAACATTGATTTGTTTACCTAAAGTAACAAGTTGATTAATGGCAGCTGGACGATATACGTCAGCAGCAATCATCATTGGGCGACTATTATAAGTCTTGCGTAAATAATTAGCAAGTTTTCCAGCGTGCGTTGTTTTACCACTACCTTGTAAACCTGCCATTAGCACTACCGTTGTTCCATTTTGATTCATATTAATCGGAACAGCTTCATCACCCATTAATTTTTTTAGTTCTTCATTAACAATTTTTAGTACCTGGTCACCTGGTGTGAGTGATTTCATTACTCTTTCACCTAAAGCTTTTTCTTTGACATCACTAATAAACGATTTAACAATCTTATAATTAACGTCAGCTTCTAGTAACGATACCCGGACCTCTTTCATCATCTCGTCAATATCATTTTCATTTACGCGGCCACGTCCTACTAAACGTCTAAGCGACATTTGTAGTTTTTCAGATAAACTCTCAAACGGCATCTATATCACTCCATTTCTCGTATTTTCTTTATTAACTCTTCGCATTCTGAATTATTGTCATATTCAG
>CAYJAQ010000054.1:0-8131 GCA_964368275.1 uncultured Staphylococcaceae bacterium | reverse complement strand
CATGAATATTTATTTCTAAATCTAGAATATTACCAAACTCATCATAGATTAGTAAGCCTTCAACTTTTTCAACTTTTTGTATCATGTAACTATCAAAAAACTCAATTGCTATTTTTTCGTCATTAACAATCATATTAGTAAAGGAAGGAATACTATAAGTAGTTCTCCCATTATAAATCTTTTTAACAATAATGGTTGATAAACGCTCAATAAATGCAGTCTCATCAAGTATTAACATCTGTTCACCAGCTTCGTTTAAGACTTCTTCACAGATATCGTATGTTGGAATGATATCAGCATATGAATAATAATATGTAGCAGCTGCTTGTACATTACGCAGCATCACGATATCATCGTTATAACTAGATGTGGCTTGAACAACCAAAATACTAGTATCTTTACCAAATAATTGGTGAAAGTCATTTATCAAAAAAGATAAGCAAGCAGTATAATTACGAAAATAACTACGCTTACTAGCGCTATCGACAAAATCTTTTTGGAGATTGGTTTCGCCTTGACTCCAAACAATTCCTTTTACAGCAATTGTTGAAAAGGGGAATACCATATTATCATACATATAAGCCATTTGATCACTGCTATTATTAGTATAAGCTTCCGTATAACGGCCTTCATTAACTAAAAAATCTTTTAGTGAAGGGTGTTCATCAATTACTTCTAAGCTCAACCATGCATCTATATGAGCGCTTGTTGTGGTAGCATTAATAATACCGACTGGCAAATCTAGTTTAGCAGACATTTCCGAAGCAAGCTTATAAACATAACTAGATACTAATCCTGTGCTACCTTCCTCCTCATAGCTTATCCAATCATACTTACCATTTTTTTGCACTAAGAATGATACAATACTATCTCTAGAAGCCTCAGGAGTTGTTTTATTGGCATATTCCCCCGCAAGCAACCAAACTTCACCAAATAAGATTTCATTGATTACTAGTTGATGTACCGTGTCACTAATAATCAACTTATATTCATCATAGCTGCCACGTGGAGCATTCATACCTAAACTGTATTTACCATTTTCACTTGCTATAGTAGCGATCTTATTAACAAGGTTTCCCCGATTATCAAATAGTTCTGCTGTTAGTACTACATCTTTTTCAGAAATGCCTTCAATCACTAGAGCACTTTTTTGGAGAAAAATAGCGCCATCTTGAAAATATGGATTAATTGTAAACATTTTAGTAGGGGTTGCACCAACAGAGGGAATAACCGGGTTTTCATGACAACCTGCTAATAATATACAGTTTATTAAAATTAATAAAGTTGCAATAATAACGCGCTTCATAAATGCTCCTTTTGTATTTTTACCTCTCTATTATACTATAAAAGGGCTTTTTTTTCAAGGTCAATAGATATTTTTTTAATAAACACCTTATTCCTTCATTAAAAGCCGTATTCGTAATTCTTCAACAATCTTTTTTAACTTTACTTCTTCTTTTTTGAAACAGTTTGCCAACATTATTTGATTGACTGCACGATCTAAATTATGTTTATCATATTCAATATGAAAATAATGATTTCCTTCTAAATAATCTGTTAAGAAGCGCATTCCACATTCTAGAGTTATTATACTAATACTATCGACTAAAAGAGTAATTTCGTAATTGGTCAAGAAAGGCAGAGCTGCCTCTAAATATCCTATCGTAAAAACAATAAAGGAATCAACGTTTACACCAACCTTTGTATGATCAGTCTCATCCTCAGCACATTTTGATGCTACTATACGAAGAGCATCACCATAATCAAATAGAGCACTACCTTGCATAACGGTATCTAAATCGATAAGACATTTAGCTTTTTTAGTCACTTTATCAAACATAATATTATTCAACTTTGTATCATTATGCGTAACTCTAAGTGGTAACAAACCATTTTCTAAACCATCAATAATTACTCCAACTGTATTTTGATAAGCAATAATTTCCTTTATAATACTAGCAGTTTCTAATTTTTTCTCTTCACTTGAATTATTATAACTACTAATTAATCTCTCATAACGTTTCTTCGTATTATGAAAATCAACAATTGGATCAGTAATTAGCGTTGGATCAAAATTGGCCAATAACGATTGAAATCTGCCAATACATTTGCCAGCTTCATATAACATAGAAAAAGATTTAGTGCTGTTGACACAAAAAGTATTAGCTAAATATTGATAACACCGATAATAATTACCTTCATATTCACAATACTGCTGACCATCTTTTCCTAATATTAAAACTAGAGAACTATTGCAACTACTTGATAATTTGTTGATATGGTTGCTTACCAAATAAATGTTTTGCATCAATTTAAGTGGGTCCCTAAACACTTTAGTATTAATTCGCTGAATAATGTATTCGCTATTACTGCTAGTTTTCACTAAATATGTATCATTAATTAAACCATTCCCATTTTTTACTGCTTCAATTGGCGTTCCTTCAATCGCAAAGTAACTAGCAACTTTTAATATTTTTTTCATTCATTCACCTACATTACTTATATTGTAATATATGGGCATTGACCAAAAAAAGTGCCACTAAAATGAAAAATACTCAACAATGTTTCTAATTTCACAACTATTTTTCTATTCTACTTGGAAAAATTATCAGCTATTTTTGTACTTATAAGTAAATTATAAATAAAATAATTTCAACATATAAAAAGGTTGATGAACAGTAGTTCTCAACCTCTTCTATCTTTATATCAACATAATGCATTTTGAAAGTTATTTATATTGTCAAGTAGTTCACTTATTTACTTTCCAAGCTAATTGTTACTTGAACACTTCCTAAACCAGCACCAAAAAGAGAACGAAATTCAGAGACAGAATAACCATTAATTCTACCTATTTTAGTGAAATTCCACGTGTTATTGCCATAATACAGGCAAATTCTATTTCCTTGATATAAAATCACATCACCAGCACTTACATTTATCAGCGTATCGTTACGGACAATAGAATGACCTATATTACCTACTTTTTCAAAATCGCCATAATCGTCAGCTATATAAACAATGTTACCATTTCTTAATATTTCAATAAGTGCATCCGCTGAGGAGTTTTTTTCAAGAATTACTTCCAAAATATTTCCATTAATTGTAATATAGATTTTTTCTATCTCATTTGTATTGTTAATTTGATTGCGATTATTTTGATTAAAGCCATTAATCCATGTGCTTATTGTCTGTTCAGCATTAGCAAGTCCAGAACTTGTTAAAGGTGTTTTAGGAAAAATGCGGAAAAGTTCTCCACCAGTAGCATCGGCAATATAACCAGCCATCGTCTGTGTTTATGTGAAGCAGACCACGAAAAATACGCCACAAGCACATTACTTTCACCTAAAACTGGCTCATTAGGAACCATTGTTCCTCCTTTACTCTCACCACTAGAACAAGCAACAAGTAACATAGTTACCCATAATACAAGAATTTTGGGAAATATAAATCTTAATTTTTTCATTTTATTAATCTCCTTTAAATATTTTTTCCGATTTTATATGCTTCTTGCATATATTGTTTTGAAATCATTGATACAGTGCCGCAGCCTTTTGCAAGCAACATTCCTTTATTTATGAAATGCAAATAACCAAAAATAACTTCAAAATGTTTTTCTATCGCGCTCATTACAACATCATCATTATTCCAAGCAGTTGCAATAGCTACTGCCTTCATACTTTTTTTGGTAATCGCATTATTTTGAGCATATAACCTATCAATTATCATTTTGAGTTGCGCACTGATACCGAAATAATATACTGGCGTAGCAAACACAACTGCGTCACTAGCTAGTAAATCAACTAAGACGTCATTACCATCATCCTTCTGTACACAGTTGCCAGACATTCCACAATGATCACAAGCGAGACAAGGATGTATATTTCCCTGCGCTGTATCATATATCTTTATCGAATATCCCGCTTCTATTGCACCCTTAATAAATTCATTTGCCAAAGTATTAGATGTCCCTGTTTTGTGTGGACTGCCTGTTAAAATCAATATCTTCATAACTACCTCCTTTTATCTATAGTTAAATTATAACACACTCATATTGTCATGTCCAATGCTTATTTTTAATGAAGAACTATGCGTTTTGATTATGAATAATTATAAAAAAGAAAGTCTTTTTTATAATTATCTCGTCATCTCATTATTTAAAGGTTTTGAAACCTTTTTAGTGCGTTAAATTATTATTAGCATATTAAATATACTTATTTCGAATATTAGCTATAGTTTCAGAAATCGTAACCTTTTCCTTGAAGTAGAAGATATTGGGTTGCTCAATTATAATATGTTTTTTACATAAAGTTATATTGATAACTATCAATACAAATATTTACACAAATATAAACAAAAAAAGTCTGCAAATGCAAACTTTCTCTGAAAAGTCATTACTGATTTTTCGATGATGTACGATATTTCTTTTTAATATCTTTTCTTGCTAATTTACTTCTTTCAGATTCTAGTATGCGTTCATACTCACCATTTAAGTAATCATAACGCTCACGAGCATCAATATAAGTAGCTAGCTCAATATCATCACCATCATTAAAGTAAGGATTTACTAATTGAGCATTACCATAAAACTCAACTCTACTTCTTTTCGACATAACAACCTCCATTTATATTATTAATACAAATAGAGTTTTTATAATTATTTCAGCAACCAATCTTTTCCTTTTAGTGTTTCTGGTTCAAAACGATCTAATTGGTTATAATCTTGTTGTCGCAATGCTTCGAATATAACAACAGCAGCAACATTGCTAATGTTTAAAGAACGAATTTTATCATTTGTCGGAATTCGAATACAATCTTCAAGATGGTCACGCAGAATACTTTTAGGAACACCCGTTGATTCTTTGCCAATAATGAAATAATAATTTTCATTTTTATCATCAAGTTTTAATGCATGTGGCGTTTTCATTCCATAACGCGTTAGAAAATACATTTTACCAGTATTTTTGCTTAAAAAATCTTCCCAATTTTCATAAACATAATACTTAACATGTTCAAAATAATTAACCGCAGAGCGTCGTAAATGAGCATCATCTAAACTAAAGCCTAATGGTTTAATAAAATGAAGGATTGTATCGGTTCCTGCACAAGTACGCATAATGTTACCTGAGTTTTGGGGAATCTCCGGTTCAAATAATACAATATTATTAGTAGCCATAATTCACCTAACTATTAGCCAAAGCTAATTTTTCTTTTTCTAGATTTCGCTTTAATCGGGAAAGTCGCGGTTTAAAATCAACAAAATTATACAAGATGATTCCTAAGATTACTGCACCAAAGTTGCTAATGCACATACAAAGCCATACTGATTGCTCACCAACATCAAACACATAGAGCATTAAGAAAATAATTGGAATTCGCATAACCCATAGACGGGCAGTTGATAAAATAAGTGAGAAATCAGTCCGACCAGCTCCTTGGAAACAACCATTAAAACATTGAAAAATACTCATTAGTGGTAATCCCCCTAATAGATAGAACAAATACGTTTTGCATAGTTCAATTTCTTCGGGTAGTTTGAGTAGTGCACTTGCTAAAAGTTCGCGACAAGGTAAGACAACTAATGCCCCACCAATCGAAATCGTAAGTGACAAAAACAAAGCACATTTGAAAGACTTCCTTGCATTAGTAATATTTTGAGCACCAATATTTTGGCCAACGAAAGTCGCTAGTACTGTACTTACCCCCATAGCAGGGAATAGCAACATCGAATTAATCCGATTGCCTACAGTAATTACGCTCAAAATCTCATCATTATAGCCGGCAATTGTAGCGTTAATAAGTAGGAATCCAAGTGATGTAAAGGCCTGACTAACTGCTGCTGGCCAGCCTAAACGAAAGACTTTGCCAATAACATGAGTATCAAACTTCATCGACTGATAATTTAATTTTAGTGTTTTACTACGTGATAAGTGAATAATGCAAATAGGAACAAGCGCCATATTAGCAACTACAGTAGCAATAGCAGCACCAATAATATTCATTTTAACTACTGTTACTAAGATAACAGTTAAAATAATATTCATGATTATCGATAGTACATTCCAAATAACCGGTGATAACATATCGCCTTGGGCTTGTCTTGTTGCCTGATATGCATAGAAAATAAATAAGCCAGTTAATTCAAATGAACGAATTCGTAAGTAACTAAGTGAATACTTGTATAAATCACCTTCAGCGTTCATAAGTCTTAAAATAGTTGGTGAGAACACATAAAGCACTATATTAAAAAAGATACCTATGAATATGCAGAGTAAAAATAATTGGCCACTTACTTTTTGAGCTTTATCATCACGCCGTGCACCTATATACTGACTCATTAATGCAAGTCCTGCAACCATTATGCCTAGAGCTAGTGCTTGACAGATCATGATTATTGGTCCCACAAAACCAATGGCAGCAATTTGAGAACTAACAACTTCTGGTGCATCATCAATTTGAGCAACAACGACCGTATCGACCAAATCATGTAAAGCTTTCAAAATATTGTTAAACATTACTGGCAGAGATAGTAAAAACATTGTTTTCATCATATTTTTACCATTTAATATTTGATTGCGTTTTTTATCTGTAATTTCCATGTTCTTTTCCTCGATTTTTCCATTATATCATATTATGTCGCTTTCCGCAACTTTTACGCCCAAGAAAAAAAGCTTTAAAAAAGCTTTTTATTCTATTATCCATTTATTCCCAGTTTCCGTAATTTCCTCAATTGATGCAATCATAATGTCGCGGAATAAGTCACCAGTTGAAATAATATTAGTGCCTTTTAGGAATAAGTAATCGCTATTATCGAAAATATAATCAACGGCTGCTACCGTATATGCTTTATCATCAATCAAATCAGCAATCTTTGAACTATAGATAAAGCCATTTTGCATGGTTGTTTTGATTTGTGAACCCTTAAGTGTACATATTTTAATTGTGTTATCAAAAGGCATTATTTGATATAACTTATTAATAGTAATATCCTGATTTACTTCAATTGGGAAAGCATCTGCTCTTATTCCACCCGAATTAATGAAGGCGATATCAACGTCATATTTAGATCTAATTACCTCAGTTGCCCAACTTTGAACTAAGTATTTATTCATACGAACCCCAGCTTTTCCAATCACACGTTCAAAATAACTAGCTGTTTCCGTTGTGATATTAGCAATATAGTTTGAAATATACTTGTTCGTTTCGGTACTTTTCATACTAACGTTTGTAGCTTTTGGAGCACTAATAGTTTTAGTGCCTTGATCTAATTTAAATTTAATCTGTCCAACATATTTCCCCGATGAACCAGATTGAATAATTGGAATTTGATATCCATCAGGATTAGTTTTAATCGTTGTAACATCCATATGAGCATGACCATTTATAATAGCATCAACTCTTTCATCACCTTTTAAAGCAACCAATGAGGAATTAGTTGTCGATGAATCATCATGACCCATTGCAATAACAATATCACAATTAGCTTCAGTTCGAAGGTACTTAGTAGTTTCTGCAACTAATTTTGCCGGTTCTAAAAATTGATAATCTGCAATTACATTAGTGGCAATAGAATCTTCTAAACCATAACCAATATAACCAACTACACCAATTTTTAATCCACCACGTTCAATAATCGTATAATCATCTAAATAATTAGGTCTATTTGCTGTAGACAATTGTCTAACATTAACACCGAGTAAAGGAAAATTCATTTCACCATTATCTTCGTTACCATCTCGATAGCCTAAGATTGTTGATAATTCCCAATCAAACTCATGATTGCCAACCGTCATCGCATCAAAGCCAATATAGTTCATCATCTTTACAACATCTAGACCATTTCGATAATTAGAAAGACCAGTTCCTTGAAACATATCACCAGCCGATAATACTACTGTTACATCGGTTTCATCTTTTTTAGCATTTATCATGTACTCACCTAAACGAGTCATCCCATATTGATTATTTGTTTCTTGAAGAGCACCATGAAAATCATTTACTGTTAAAATGGTAAATTCATCTACTTCTACTTTTTCGCATCCAAAGATAAAAAAGCAAAAGAATATTGATAAGACTGTTACAAAAATTTTCTTCATATATTACCTCACATTAATTCATTATAGCACATTAGCTG
>CAYJAQ010000053.1:0-8132 GCA_964368275.1 uncultured Staphylococcaceae bacterium | reverse complement strand
GTCTTAGATAGCTCATCTATTTCCATAATATCATTAATATAATTGTATTTTTTCTTAATTTGACTCATCTTGGTGATAATTTCAGCAATCCCCTTTTGAGTATCACACCAATCAATCTCATCTATCTCAAATAAGTTTGGTAAAACTTCAGCTGCTACTTCTTGACCATTGTAAATGAAAGCAACACCTTTTAAAAAGAATAAGAGTGCATTGAAATTGCGAAGAAGGGCTGGTTCCTTAAAATAATGGGCAGCTCGTGGCATATCATGGTTCTCCAAATAACGTAGCTTTACATAGTTTTTAGGATAAATACTTTCTTGTTCAATTATATGATGAACCCAATCATGTAAAGCACCTTCGCCTTTAGCATATGCTTCATAGTATGGGAAAATATCATAATCATAACAGATATCAAATACTTCATAAATCTCGGAGTCGCTCATTGCTTCATATCCGAGATCACGTAAATACTTAATAAAGCCTTTATGCACACTTTCCGATACGTATATTAGATTAGGATTTAGTTTTTCTAATTCTTGACGTGTCCGGCGCCAAAATTCAATTGGCAAAAGTGGCGCAACATCGCAGCGGAAGCCATCAATACCTAGACGAGTCCAGTACTTTAAAACTTCAATTAGTTCGTCTTGAAGAGGAGTATTACCAAAAAACTTGAAATCAATGATATCCCACCAATCACCGATGCGATTGCAGAAATTACCATTTTGATCATGATAAAACCAATCAGGGTGTTCTTGACTATAGCGTGAATCATGAGAAGTATGATTAAAAACAATGTCCATAATAACCTTTATACCCAGTTTATGAGCTTCTTCAAGGAATGATTGAAAATCAGCCATTGTTCCATTTAATTCATCAATTGTGTAGTAATCCTTAATCGAATATGGGCTGCCAATTGTTCCTTTGCGATGGTCAATACCTATTTCATGAAATGGTACTAATTGAATAATTGTTGTTCCTAAAGCTTTAATCCGTGGTAGTTCTTTTTGAACACCGGTAAAATCATGAGTCTTGCTGAACTGTCTTACAAATACTTGGTAGAATTGTTCATTTCTTAAATTAATACTTGTATTATGTGCCATCTTTTCCTCCTAATTATTATTTAAATACTTCAATAAAATATTGTTTTTACGGTTAATGTAGTATTGAACACTAACATTTTGACTAGTGTTTGTTGTATCAGTTGATTCAAAAATATTTATCCTAGCATATTTATCAGCAATACTTGGAATGCTAGGGATGATTAAATCATGATAATTGTTATATATTTTTTCATAATATGTTTTGTAATTATCATAACTAAAGAAACCATCACTATTTATTGTTTGTAGTGCTTCTTTAAATAGCTTTTGATATTTAGTAATATCATCATCAAGAATTGTTTTATTATAAAGTGGATTCAGTTGGGGTTCATTATTACCAATTGTAGTACGAATATCCAAAGGCTCATACCCTATCATCGCATCACCACTTGGATTCCAATCCTTAGTAGTCCCTAACAAACGATCAGTATCATAAGGAATAAAGATGGCTTGGTTAGTATCACTTTTAAAATATATATAGTAATTATTGTAATGGTTACGCATATCATCAGGACTACCTAATAGATAAGATATCGCCTCAAACATCACAAAGTAATCCATATCAACTATATCATCAATAACTGATGCCAATTCAGAAGCCGTCTTTTGATTTAAGGTTTCGATTAAATTTACTAAAGCATGATGATCTGATTTCTTCTTATTTGTCTTAAGATCATAAGTTGGAAAATATCCTTTGTTTTCATCTTCAATACCTATTGCATTAACTGCAGTTGTTAGGTTTGCCCCCTGTGCTGTTCCCCAACCACATTTATATAAGTCACCACTAATAGCATCATTTGACAAGTTTCTAGCTAAAAAGGCCTTATCAACACACTCTTGAACCATAAAAACACCTAAGTTTTCCGCACTACCCTGATAATTAATTTTTACTTGACCAATTGTGCTATGAGGAGCAAGTAAACCAAAATGATGATACATATCACTCGCAAAAGCTTCACGCGCATAAGTGTGATCATACGACTTATTCCATTTTAGGTCTAGTTTTTCCATACCTAAAAAAGTGCGTTCTTTTCTTGCTTGGCGCAATTCATCATTTTCCCAAGTTTTTATTTCTTGGTAATAATCAATTTTGTCAAATGTTTCGCTAAAAGATAATTTATAATGAATTAAATTATAAATACCAGTTTCGGTTTGATAAAAGGAAGTACGCGAAGTATTGCCCTTCATTCTTATCCCCACTTCATAAAAGTAGAAACTTTCTTCATTAACTTTGATACTTAAATTACATTTGCGATAAATCGGCGATTTTGAACCATTTCGATCATACTCTTCATTATCATTATTTATTAGCGCTAATTCTTTTTCATCTATTTCAATTGTGAAAACGATTTTACTAGTAAGGCTAAAAAAATCATCAAGTGTTACCTTTGATGATACTTGGTCAATTGATTCATTCGCTGGTGTAATAATTGGTGGTATTTCTTCTTTGCAGCCTCCTAATGTCATCAGTAAAAGTACCATTAACAATAAAATTCTAATTTTCATACCATACCTCTTGGCAAAAACTGCCTAGTTCCATTTTAACAAAAACTTATTGTAAAGTCAATAATTAGATTAAAAAAAGGTATGTAAACTTTACATACCTTAATACTGTTATTACTTTAAAAGTATTTTCGCCATATTACATATTTATAAGATGATGGCTATTTTATAGTTATTTTTATATTTGCGTTTTGAATCTCTTTTCTTAAAGCGATAGCATTGGTATTAATACTATCAGTTAATTTTCTATTTAGTTCTGCTTGACTCACCGAGTATTCTGATACTTTATTACCTAATGAATCAACAGCATCACTGAATCGTTTTGACTGACTTTTTACCATATTACTAATTGCATTAGTTGACATAAAAAGTTCATGTTCAATAGCACCCAAGCCATATCTAATGCCAGTACAAATAGTCTCTGAACATTGACTTATAGTATTTAAAAGACGATCACTTCTTCTTTGTTCATCTAAAAGTTGAAGAGCTTCCTTTACACTACTAGCTCTTTTTGTCTCAAACAAATAAATCAAATAGTCAAACTCAGCACAATCTGAATAATGAATAAAATCAACCTCTTGAACACAGAATTGCTCAGTAGTAGACAAAATTATTTCATATTTTTTATTAGCTTCTTTTAAATTGGGAGCAATTACATTTTCAATATCCTTTTGCAACTGATTATAGTGATCAACAATCTTTTTCTCTAATGCTTCTATTTCTTTTTTTACTTCTACTCGTTCAAGTCTACACCATTGTTCGTATTCTCTAACTAAAGCTACCTTAACTGGGGCTAACATTTTTTTAGTATTTTCATTATTACGTGTACGCTTTTTCACAAGAACCTTATAGTTAGTAATACTCTCTATTTGTTGTTCTCTTTTTTGCCATTCTTCATACATATTATTATATGTTTGTAATAGGTTAGCTACCTTGTAAAACGAACCACACATGTCAACTTTTGTATTAGGATATTCTCTTCTTCCACTATTAATTCCTAAATCCCATATTCGTGCAATATCACTAGGTATAATGATTGGTGAAATTTCGAGCACCTTATCATAAATTTTATATTGATTGATCAAATTTTGAACATTCTCTGAAAATTCTTTATGGCCATCTTCCCACATTTCTTGCTTTTTTTCCAAATCAATTATATCTTGATGTTTTGAATAGCATTCTTGAGATAGTATCCGTACACCATATAATTTGCCTAACATATCATTAATTGTAAGTGCTTTTTCTGTTGATAATTGTTCCATATTTTCTCCTCACGCGCTTTCGCTATTTTCTTAATCATTTACAATAATTATAACAAAAAAACTTTTATAAATCTACTGTTTTGTCAATAAAGATAAAGAATTAAGAAACTATATATACTTAGTGTCATCTATAATAGTTTTTCAAAACTGTTCTTATTTAGTAACGTATTGGAAATAAACTTCCCATCTTTAAAATTAGCCCAATTATTAAAAATGCAAGGTGCACCTTTGGCTTTCGCTAGTGTATCTACCTTAATTATTTGCAAAGGTAACTGTCGCTCTTCAGCGGATGCTTGGATTTCATTAATACAATTAGCAGTATATGGGCATTCTGGACTATAGTAAATTGTAAAATCTTTCGATTCAATTGTCATTTTTCTAGCACTTTCATTAAAGTGCGGTAGACTATCTGTAAATGATAGTGCCATTAATTCATAATCAGCAATTGTATCAACCTTTTTAAAACCATAGTGTTCAAAGAATGATTTTTCAGCTATGAATGGTTTCTTCTTTTGGGATGATATAACACAAATTCCCTTTTTTTCTTGACGCTTTGCATCATTAATCGCATACTCTAAAAGTTCTTTTGCATAACCTTTACCTTTAAAGCTACCTGCTACCCATAAACAATAAATATATATATAATCATCACCTGTTACAGGTACCCATGCATATTCAACTGGTGCATACTCAATAAATATTTTACCTTTGGCATTTAACTTTCGAAAAACATGACCTTCCTTGATTCTTTCTTTTAGCCATGCCTTTTTATTTTCCACACCACATCGATGTTTGGGATCACCAATTGCACAGCATAGATGTTCACTGCCAATGTTTTCAATGGTTAAATTTAGATATTCATTCATTGTTTTTTCCTCCTGTAGTAATTATTTGTAGCTTTATTATAACACATTAAGCTACTTTAAGTTGGACTTTTGTAAAACATATAATAAAAATAGTAACACCAATACTTTACTAATTCTAATTATTATCCCATTTCTCTTTTTATGCAAACGTTTTAGCAGTTGTTTTGGTTGCTATCTATATTTTTAGTTGATATAATAATAGTATATATAAAATGCATTGAAAAGAAGAGTAATAAATTGTTTCTATTACTAGAGAGCCTTCGCTGTGGTGAAAGAAGGTTTAGAGGTGGTTTATGAAGATGGTCTTGGAGCAGTGGTGCTGAGCTTAGGTTAGGTATCAACGTGATTCGCACGTTATAGCGATAGAGTATTATTGTACTTGAAGGAGGTTAATTAACTTTTTTTAGTTGATTAATGAATTAAGGTGGTAACACGGGAATTACATCTCGTCCTTTAGATAGGGCGGGATTTTTTTATTTTTTAGTAAGGATTAACCTTAGAAAGGATTACTATGGAAAAAGTTTGTAATGATATTCAATTTATTAATGTCAACAAAAACTTCAACAGTCTTATTGCTTTAGATAATATATCATTAAGTATTGCTAAAGGTTCAATATTTGGAATTGTTGGTAAATCAGGAGCTGGTAAATCAACTCTACTACGCACCATAAACAAGTTAGAAACGATTGACAGTGGAACAATTTTAGTTAAAGGTCAAGATATTAGCAAGTTAAATCGGCAAGGTTTAAGATTATACCGACAAAAAGTCGCAATGATCTTTCAAAGCTTTGCGCTGCTAGAAACAGAATCAGTTTATCGTAATATTGCTTTACCTCTTGTTTGCCACAAAAAGAGTGATGTTAAAAAGCGGGTTGAAGAATTAGCAGAAATTGTTGGGCTTACTGATAAACTAAACTGTAAACCGAAGGAGTTATCGGGTGGACAAAAGCAGCGGGTGGCGATTGCTAGAGCCTTAGCGCTTAATCCGGAAATCATATTGTGTGATGAAGCTACTAGTGCTCTTGATCCTATTACTACAACCGCTATTCTTGAATTACTAGAAAAGATAAACAAAGAATTTAACATTACAATTATTATAGTTACTCATCAAATGGAAGTAGTAAAAGCAATTTGTAGTGAAATAGCCATTATCAAGGATGGAAGAATTATTGAAAAAGGTAAAACCGACGAAATATTTTTAAGTTCAAACACCGCACTAAAAACTTTGGTTGATGAAGAAGAGATTTTACCAAAGCGCGGCATTAATATTAAGTTATATTTTCCTAAATCATGCTCTTCAGAATCCCTAATAACCAAGATGGCAAGAGAACTTGACATTGACTTTTCGATAGTTTGGGGCAAATTAGAAAAGTTTCAAAATGATGTGCTTGGTTCATTAATCATTAATATTGATGAAATACACTTTCAAAATGTCAATCAATACTTACTTAACAAAGCTATTAATTTCGAAGTAATTAATAGTAAGGAGGAAACAGTATGACTATACAAGAATATCTAACTATACACTTAGGTAAGATAATTAGCGAAACCTTATATTTAGTGGGAATAAGCGCAGCAATCGCTATAGTTGTGGGGTTAATTATTGGTTCAATATTATTTGTGACTAGAAAAAACAACAAAAGAGTCGTTAGAACTATTTATAAATCATTAGATTTTATTGTTAATCTATTTCGCAGTTTCCCCTTTATTATTCTAATCTTCTTTTTAGTTCCCTTCACTCGTTCTGTCATGCGTCTAATTACGGGTATTGGTACTTCAAGTGGTAATACAGCTTGTTTAGTCCCCCTAACTGTCGCTGCTATTCCCTTCTTTGCTAAAATGATCGAAAATGCCTTAATTGAAGTAAATGGTAGTGTAATTGAAGCAGCTACCTCACTCGGGTTATCGAGTTTTCAAATTATGGTAAGAGTAGTTATTCGCGAAGCACTCCCCGCTATTGTATCGGGCATAACCTTAGCCATTATTACACTAGTAGGTTTTAGTGCAATGGCCGGTTATGTAGGAGGTGGCGGCATCGGGAACTTCGCCGTAATTTATGGCATAAATAATTATGATTCTAATGCTATTATTTATGCTGTTATCACTATTATTTTAGTCGTCCAATTAATACAGCTAATTGGCAATTTCATTTATAAATTAGTAAAATAGGAGGTTAAATAAATGAAAACAATAAATAGCTTAAACAAACTACTATGTCTTGCATTATGCTTAGTAACAATTTTTGGTTTAACAAGTTGTAAGAAAAGCGATGATAAAGTAATCACCATTGGTACAATGCAGCAACCTGGTGAACCAATCTTACAAAACATTAAAGATGCATACGAAGCAAAGGGCTATAAATTAAAATGGGTACTTTACACCGATTTTAATTTTCCAAATGATGCTTTAGTAGAAGGTTCAATTAATGCCAATTTATTCCAACATGAGCCTTATTTGAATAAATATAATGCTGCCAAAAAAGCAGACTTGTTCTGCGCAGCAAAACTTTATGATTGTGTTTATGGAGGATATACCAAGAAAAATATAAAGAGCATTGATGAGATACCAAATGGTGCTAAAATATCTATTGCATCAGATGCATCTAACATGTCAAGATGCTTATTTATATTAGATTCAGTGAATCTTATTACCTTAAAAGCCGGTACCACATCAGCAACACTTGCTGATATTGAAGCTAATCCTAAGGACTTAAACATTGTAGCTATGAGCACTGCTAATATCGTGGGAACACTATCAGATGATGATACATACTTAGGACTCGTGAATGCTACTTTTGCGATTAGTGCCGGTTTGACAAGTAAACAATTACTTTGTACAGAAGCTGACCCTAAACATATTAACGCTAATATCTTAGCCTGTCGAAACGCTGATAAGAATCAGCAATGGCTAAAAGATCTTGTAGAGGTATTAACCAGTGAAGCTAATCAAACCTTTATTGAAACTGAGTTTAAAGGAACTATTGTACCCTACTTTGTCTCCTTACTTGATGAACAAAATAATTAATTGTTTTGAAACGTCAAAAATACTGAAAACTAAATAAACGAAAATTATACTAAATGATAAAAGCACCACTAATCCGTCGTCAGATTAATGATGCTTTTTTTATTAGTTATATAATTTTTCAACTATTGTATATGTCATTTATATTAAATTATTAATGTTGTTAAGTAGTCTTGTATAATATATAAAAGCACCAATATTTCGGTGCTTTACTTACATATAATGGAGCGGATGATGGGAATCGAACCCACGTAGTCAGCTTGGAAGGCTGAGGTTCTGCCGTTGAACTACATCCGCATAAATGGTCGGGACTGCAGGATTCGAACCTGTGACCCTCTGGTCCCAAACCAGATGCTCTACCAAGCTGAGCTAAGTCCCGA
>CAYJAQ010000052.1:0-8789 GCA_964368275.1 uncultured Staphylococcaceae bacterium | reverse complement strand
CCACTTTCATCAAAATCCTTAGGATAATTGATGCCACTAGCAATAGCAGATTTTAGGGTTTTCTCATAAAACTTTGTACCATGTTTTTTTATAAACAAGGCAGTGGCTTTCGCAATGTATTCGTTTTTATTACCATAATATCCTTTTTCACAAGTTGCCAATTCATTACACTCATAGCAGCCTGTTAACTCTCGTTCTTTTGCACACTTAACATTGAGGCATACTTTATCTTCAGAAATTGTGGCAAATGAGCAACAATTATAATTGCTACGACAACCGCCACACCACTGACCTAACCAACAATAATCGCAATGATGACCACATACTCCAACCATTGATAAACCTTTACGAGCCTCTTCGACTAATTGTTTTTTAATTAATCGGCAGTTTTCGATTCGCTGACCCGCTGGGTAGTCGCCAAAATCCTTATCATATGAATAGCGATTCAATATCTCACAAGGAAAATCACTACATTCACCACAGAAACGAATATTGCGTTTTTTTACACATTCAGCAATTTCACATTTTCCATGAAAAGGATTACCAGAAGAGGCAATACAACATTTACAATTATTTTCAACTCGATAATAACACTCATCACACTTCAAGCCACAATAGGAAGTTAATTTTTCAATCATTTTATTCACCTATTTTTTCCTTACTAAGTTTACTTCACCACTATTTAATGCCAACAACTCTGTTTCCGTTTGAACAACCAAACAACCATCATCATCTAATGCAACAACTATACCAGTCATTGTAGCTCCATGGTAATTAAAACTTATTTCCTGATCTTGTAAATAGGAATGATTACTAATCACTCGAAGATAAGTTTTATCACCCTCTAAGTATTTTCCAATGAAATGCTCATACAAGGTAATTAAGGTTTCGGCTACTTCGTAAATATCGCAGGTTAAGCCCGTAATATTCCGAATAGAGGTAGCTTTACCATTCAAAGTGCCAAAATCAGTTTGATTAACATTTAGGCCTATCCCAATAATTATATTGTAATCATCACCATCAATTACGCTTTCTACTAAAATACCGCCGATTTTACAATCATCAATGATTAAATCATTCGGCCATTTTATCAGTGCTTTTATCCCATAGTCTTTTAATAATACAAGTAAAAGATACCCTATAAACTGCGTTAATGTAGCGTCAACTTTATGTTTTAGTAAGATACTTAATGTAATATTTTGAAAAGGTTCACTTAGCCATATATGATCAGAGCGACCAGCACCCGCAGTTTGTTCTTTTGCTAAAACAACCGTTCCATCATCATATTCAGCATAGTGATTTTTTAAATATTTATTAGTTGAATCTATTTTTTCTAGTACTACCATTTTTGCCATTTTATCACCCACCTATATTATACATGATTTTGCTAATAATTGCAAATATTTTTTATATACCCTTTGCATAAAAAAAGCTCACAGTGAACTTCACTTTGTGAGCCTTTGCTTTTTAGCCAAAGATACCTAATAGTAAACCAGCTGCTACGGCACTGCCTATAACACCTGCTACGTTTGGTCCCATAGCATGCATAAGTAAATAATTGGTTGGATCTTCTTCTTGACCTATCTTGTGCACAACACGCGCTGCCATAGGTACAGCGGAAACGCCAGCTGCTCCAATCATTGGATTAATCTTCTTCTTTACAAATAAATTCATAAACTTAGCGAATAAGACACCCGATGCGGTTGCAACTGAGAAGGCAATTAGTCCTAACAATAAAATCTTTAAGGAATCCCATGTTAAGAAGGAAGTTCCCATAGCTTTTGTACCAACACTAACACCTAAGAAAATTGTAACAGCGTACAATATCGTCTTGGCACTAGCATCAACTAAGTTTGGTACAACTCCTGATTCTTTAATTAGGTTACCAAGCATCAACATTCCAATTAATGGTGCTGATGATGGCACTAGAAGAATTGACACAATCATTACTAAAATTGGAAACATTACTCTTTCGCGTTTTGAAACTTCGCGAGTTTGTTCCATATGAATAGTACGTTCTTTTTTACTTGTTAATAATTTAATAATTGGTGGCTGAATAATTGGTACTAAGGCCATATAACTATAGGCAACAACAGCGATTATACCGACCATTTCGGGATTATCCTTTAGTAAACTAGTTGCTAAAAAAATTGCTGTTGGTCCATCAGCACCACCGATAATACCAATACTTGCTGATTCTAAGCCGTTAAAACCGAGTAATAGAGCACCAAGGAAGGTAATAAAAATACCTATTTGAGCTGCTGCACCTAGTAATAAACTCTTAGGACTAGCAATTAATGGTCCAAAATCAGTGGTTGCACCAATACCTAAAAAGATAAGTGGTGGAAAAATACCTAAATGAACACCTTCAGAAATATAGTATAGTAAGCCACCGCTTGTATCAGCAGTAGGAGCGGCTATTATTTCAGGAGCAATATTTGCTAGTAACATACCAATGCCGATTGGAATTAGTAAGTATGGTTCAAAATCTTTGCGGACAGCTAGGAAAATAAGCAAGCAGGAAACGCCAATCATGGCAATACTTTCCCATCCAAAGGAGTCTTGCATAAAGCCCATCTGGTGAAAGAAATTGTAAAATAAATCGCCTATATTCATAATCGACTACCCGATTATTGCGATCTTTTGTCCGTTAGTTACTGATTGTCCTTTTGAAACTGCTACATTAGTTACTGTGCCACTTGTAGGGGCAACAATATCATTTTGTAATTTCATTGCTTCTAAAACTACGAGAACATCGCCTTTTTTAACAGCTTGACCAACCGATACTTTTACATCAAGGATTGTACCTGCCATTGGTGCATTAACACTTGCACCATCGCCACTTACAGGGGCAACTGGTTGAGCGGTAGGTTTAGCTTCAATTTTTGTATCGTTTTCTGATACGCTTTCTAATTCTACTTCGTAAACTTTACCATTTACTTTTACTTTATATACTTTCATTTTGTACTCCTATCCAATCTGTCTGACTGATACAACGCGAACGTCAGCAGAAGTTTCATCATGATAATCTATTGTAGCTACTAATGCGGCTACCATCATATCTTCATCTTTAATATCATCTATGGTAATATATTTAGGTTGTTCTACTGATGTAGGTGCTTGACTTAGTGCCAAATTTTCATCATTCTCTTCTTTTTTAGGATTAAAGAATTGTAATAAACTAACTACTAAACCTAAGCCTACTAAAATAATGAAGACAACCAAGATGCAAACAGCACTTACACTTAAACCGCCAAGGAAATCAATTCCAGCATTTTTTGTTAAAAACCACATCATTAGGCACCTCTTCCAATAATAACATTAAACTCTACTACATCATCTTCATTTTTAGGTGCTGGTTTTTCACCACCATTACGTTTTTCTAAGAACTTAATAGCTACACTTTCAAATAAAGCACAAGTTAGTACATCTTCATCAGATTTTACGATATCAGCATATTTTGCTTTCATTAAATCAAACTCAGGGGCAATATCATCAGCCGGACGATGTGTAATTACTGGTGCGTTACCAATAATCTTTTGACGAACTTCCGGATTAATTGGCGCTGGAGCTTGCCCGTATAAACCTCTTAAATATTCTGATATTTCTTTAGGACACATCTTGTAGCGTTCGCCACTAATAACATTCATAACAGCTTGTGTACCAACCATTTGTGACATAGGTGTAACAAGTGGTGGATAGCCTAAGTCCTTACGAACTCTTGGTATCTCTTTTAATACTTCTTCGTATTTGTCCATCGCACCTTGAGCATTTAATTGGCTCATCAAGTTAGATAACATACCACCAGGAACTTGATATTTTAAAATATTAGGATTAACTGTCAATGCTTTAGGGTTAAGGCCACCACTCTTTAGGAAGCGGTCCTTGACAACTGTAAGTTTTGCGCAAGCTTTATTTAAGTATTCAACATTTAAGCCAGTATCATACTTAGTACCTTTTAATGCATATACTAATGACTCAGTTGGTGGTTGGCTTGTTCCTCCACCTAATGGTGAAAGGGCCGTATCAACTATGTCAATACCAGCTTCAATTGCCTTCATAACAGTCATTTCAGCAACTCCACCAGTGCAGTGAGTATGAAGTTCAAGCGGAATACTAATTTCTTTTTTGATTCGGCTAACTAATTCATATGCATCACTTGGTAATAATACACCAGCCATATCTTTAATACAGATTGAATCTGCTCCCATTTGTTCTACTTCTTTTGCTAAAGCAACATAGTAGTCGATAGTGTGAACAGGACTAGTTGTATATGATAAAGCTATTTGGCAATTACCATGATATTTCTTAGTAGCATCAACTGCGCTCTTTAGATTACGTAAATCATTTAGTGCATCAAATACTCTGATAATATCAATACCATTTAGTAATGATTTCTCAACAAATTTTTCAACTAGCTCATCAGAGTAATGTCGATATCCTAAAATATTTTGACCTCTAAATAGCATTTGTAATTTTGTATTAGGACAAGCTTTACGAATTAATCGTAATCTCTCCCATGGGTCTTCATCCAAGAAACGAATACATGAATCAAATACTGCTCCACCCCATACTTCAAGTGCATAATAACCAGCTTTATCTAATTCCTCAGCAACTGGTAAAATGTCTTCCGTTGTTAAACGTGTAGCAAGTAATGATTGATGACCATCTCTTAAGGATGTATCGACAATCTTAACTCCCATTGTTATCACCTTTCTTATTCTTCTGTTACTTTTCTGATTGCTGCAATTGCATCTTCAGGAAGTTTTTCATTATCTGTCAAACTTTCAACATATGCAAGACGCGAAGCCATTCTTTCTTTAACTAATTGAGCATAGCCAGCATCAGCAAATGGTGGTTCAAAACCTTCAATTGGTAAGTATTCTAATTCAGAGAATTGACCAAACTTAACAAATTTTGCTTTCTTTTGTGCTATTTCTTCAATTAAGCCAAGAGTAACTTTTGGAGTAACTTTCTTATCTAGGAAGAAACCAGTGTTGATGATATAGCAATCAACGTTCATTTCTTCAAATAATTGTTTGAATTTTACATAGTCTTTGCTTAGTTCATATAGTCTAAATGGATTAGCATATGGAACGAAGACTAATTTATTTAATTCATCAGCTGATACTTGTTCAGCAGTTGAACGCATTGTTGAAAGTGTTGCGCCCATAACTGAAGCAAGAGCTGGACTATTTACTTTAACAACTGGTGGAAGACTTTGGTCTTTCATAATCCAGAAGATAGAATCACATCTAGTTGGGAAAGCATATTCACGATTTGGTGTAGCAAGTACTGATTTAACTGTCCGACCATTACCATTGCGAATATCTTGAGTAACTGGTACTAATTTACCATTAGCATCAAGTGTAGCTCCACAGTTTTGAACTGTTAAGAAATACTTAGATTGTGGCTCTGTAAGTGGGTAATCTTGTGTCTTGTCAAAATATGATTGTTCAAGTGAAATTGATGAACCATCTTTGTTAGAAATGATAAAAGCATCATCATGTAATACAGTTGTGCTAAGACGACCGCCATGATTAGATAAAGTGATAGTAGACTTACCAGAACCTGATAAACCAAATACACCAATAACAGTTGATGAACCATCAGCAAAGTTGAAACGTTTCTGACCACCATGACAAGCAGTATAACCATTTCTTTCAGCAATACTCCAAGCAAGTGTTAAAGTACCTTTCTTGAATTCGCCAAAATAACGCATACCACAAATCATAGCACAGTTATGATTAGAATCAAATAATGCTAAACCATCACTGAATTCAGCAGGATAGAAGTCTGGATCTGCATAAACATAAATGTCGCCTTCTTCTAATACTAATGATTCTTTGTACATCTTTGTATATTCTTCATTAACGCTTTGGAAGTTTAAAATCCATGAATATAATGTATTTTCATAACCAACAGGTACTAATAAGTGAGCTCTAACCATGAACTTCTTATCAAGGCCTACATAAACTTGAGCATGATACATTTTCTTGTTACGGCCTTGGAAGATAACTTCGCGAGCTAAAGTAGAAAATTTATCTACATTTTTATCATCAACTAAACGACGAAGTTTAGCTTGACGTCCAGTTACATTACCATCATTGTAAAGTAAAACTTTAGCACCTTTTGGTAAGCCATATTTTTCTGGTTGTTCAATTAATTGATCAGTAACAATTGTCCCCGATGAGTTTTTAGCAAGTTCATATGCCTCTGCTAATGTTTTTACTTCAATAACATTATTGCGATAAAACGCTGTTTCAATAGTAGTACGAAAACGACTAAAATATTTAGGGTTTTGTGCACCAATTTCTTCAATTTGTAAGTTGCTCTTTGTTGCCATAAAATAATAACCTCCTATAGCATTTAATATGCTTTTATCTTTTTCTCCCTTTTGTAAAAAACAAAAGAAATTTTAATTATTATATCATATTATAATTTTTTATACGCGCATTTTGCACTTTTATTTTTTTAGCCTTTTTATTAATCATTATAGCAGTTAAAAAGAAAAATAGCAGTCTCAAAATACTGCTATTTATAACTATCTATGTGTTCTGTTTTTCTAGTTAGCTTTTTTAGCTACAATAACAAAACGGTGTTCAGTGCTTTCAATGAAGCCCTTCTCTTCTATTTGCGCTTGGAGCTGCTCAAGTTTTTGGATGTTTTCACGCACTGAGAAATTTAGAAACTCCCATGTAATGATTTTAGCAAAATAGACAATTGCTGCTACATCAAAAAAACGTAGTTTTGGAAATGCCTCTTCAAAAAATAAGATGTTAAAGTTATTGTTTTTCAAATCTGCTACAAAGTTATCCAGCCGACAATTAGGGAATTGGTCAACATGATTACAATCGAAAAATGTCGCTAAGTCTTTATTGTTATAGGCTCCCACTTGTTGAGTAATAAAGATACCACCCGGCTTTAATATGCGAGAAACCATCTTGGGATCGTACGACTCATGACGATTAATCACAATATCAAAATTGGCATCTGGAACATCTTTTAGTTGCTCATCTTCTACCGGATAAACCGTTATGCCAAGCGGTGACAGCACCTTTTTACATAGCTCAATATTAGGAGGATAAGCTTCCGTTACACTTGTATTCTTGAAGGGGTGTTTAAGTGTCAACAAAAATTCACCACCACCAGTTCCAATGTCAAGTAGTAACATATCAGGCTTTAAATAATCCCTAACGATTGTATAATAATCCCAAGGCAAATCATCACTTACGTGGCGATCATTAATATGGGAAAAATCCCAACCAGAAAAAGCAAATTTTTCCTCTTCGAGCCAAGCAGTCAACAGTTTGTTTTCTTTAGTTAAATTATTCAATTATATGTACTCTTTTTTCTTCGTATTGTGTTCTTGCTGATACTTCTTCTTTAGGATAGCCAATATGAATCAAGCCCAAAGGTATAATATTCTCTGGTAGTTCTAAGCTAGCTCTCGTTCGTTTTATCGGCGTTACCATTGGAAACAAACCGCACCAGCAAGTACCTAACCCTTCTGAAACTGCTGTCAATAAAATATTTTCAATTGCTGAAGAGCAATCTTGAATCCAAAAATCATTTACACGGTTGGCTAAGCTTCTTTTAGTATCAGCACATACCACAATATTAAGTGGTGACTCATAATCAGAGTAGCGGCTAACCTTACGTAGTTCAGCGAGTTTTTCCGGATTCTTTATCACATAAAACTCCCATGGACGCTTATTACAAGCACTAGGAGCAGCCATTGCGCTTTCTAAAAGTCGCTTAATTATTTCATCACTAACAGGATCTTTTAAAAAGGCACGAACACTTCTTCTTTTTAATGTTGCTTCAAATACTTCCATATTTATTACCTATTTCAATTCAATTAATTCGTAATTAGTAACCCCAATTTTTAAATTTTCCGCTTCTTCAACCGTATGAATACCATGGCGAGTTTCCATCCGTTCAATCAGGTATTTCTTACCTTCATCATTTGATGCGTAAACTAAATCAACGCAAGCTTTATCAAGGGCTACTGGATCAAGGGAAGCAAGGATACCAATATCTGCCATTTTAGGATCTTCAGGATGTGAATCACAATCACAGTCAACTGATAAATTATTAGCAACACTAACGTAAGCAATGCGCCCCTTATAATGATCAATTACTGCTTTACACGCTTCTGCCATTGATTCTAAGAAGTCATCTTGTGGCGGTAAATGTTGCCACATTTCATCAGGATCTTTAGTAAAACCAGCTGAATGTATCCAAGATTTACCAGCACGTGATGCCATCCCAATAGCGATATTCTTTAAAGCACCACCAAATCCCCCCATTGCATGACCTTTAAAGTGCGACAAAATCAGGACAGAATCATAGTTCATTAAATTCTTACCAACATAATTAACATTCTTTAGGTGCTTGCCACCATTAACAGGTAAAGCAACTTCACCTTCTTCATCCATAACATCAACTGGTGCAATTTGATCGAAGCCATGTTCATGAATAGCCTTTAAATGCTCAGCACTGTCAAAACGACGGCCACGATAAGCGGTATTACATTCAATAATCGTACCCGATAATTGGTTAACTAGGGGAGCAATTAAAGTTGGTTGTAAATAATTATGACCACCTGGCTCACCAGTTGAAATCTTAACACCAACTTTGCCATCTAGTTTCACACCAAGTGCATCATAAATTTTTAATAGATTTTCCGGGTTAATTTCTTTAATAAAATAAACTTTTGACATTTTATCCTCCTTATCAAATTTTATTATTTCTCATTTCTAAACTTCTATTACTATGTCATCCTT
>CAYJAQ010000051.1:0-8898 GCA_964368275.1 uncultured Staphylococcaceae bacterium | reverse complement strand
GAACTAATGTTTTGATTACAGAAAAGGAAAGAATTAATCAATATTTAAGTGGTAGTAATTATGATAAAGTAAAAGAATCAAATAGATTTAAAGAAGTAAAAGAATTATTAAGTAAAATGAAATAAGTAAAGCGAATAACCACCTAAGGCATGTGAAAATGCTAAAGGTGGGATTTTTTTATGTCTTACTGACAAATCACATATTCAACCCCCTTTTTTTCTTGAAATTCCGACTTTTCACAAAACAATACTTGTATTGTTTGTTAAGGAATGTTGAAATCGTTGTTTGTCTGGAACGAAGATAGAGCAAAATAATTAAATATGCCATTTTTAAGGCTGGAGTACTTCCATCAATTGAAAATGGCTTTTTTATTTGTCAATATTAAGGGCTTTGTTATATTATGTTAATATCTTTTGCAAAAACATTAAAAATGTGCTATGATAAACTGATATAAACAGGAGGTAAACTGATGGAAAACCCGAAAATTATTATCCCTCAAGACTATGATGAAGCAATGTCACGTAAAGAAGAAGTACTGAAACTAATTAATGAATATAATGAACAATTATTAAATGGTGAACAAGTTTTACTAACAGAAGAAGAGATTGACTTACTTCAAGAAGAATATCAATTGTTAGATGAGTTAATCATTGAATCAAAAGATGAGGATACTGAACTAGAAGAACCTTTGAAATTCGCAGATAAAATTAGCGCTGGCTTAATCGTATATATGGTACTAGCAATTTTAGCATCTATCTACCCGTTATGCCGCAGCTTAGGTTTTGATATGATTGCTACTTCAATTTTTTCGGAAATTGATTTATCTAGTATGACCACCAATGCCATAAAACTTCTTATTACAGCGATATTTTTAATTTACCCATTAATTCTAACTCTACTGAGTGGTTTAATTAGGATCTTCTTAATCAAAAAATCTGAGAACAAAAAAATCTTCTTTTGGTTTTATATGATTCAAATTCTAATGCTATTAGTTAATTCAATTATTGTTTTCTTTACCTTAATAAATCACGTTACAGCGAACTAAGGTGTTAAATGAAAGAAATCACTTCCTTAACAAATAGCATTATTAAAGATGCGTGTCTATTACAACAGAAGAAATATCGTCAAGAACAAAAATGTTTTCTAGTAGAAGGTTATCATTTAGTTGAGGAAGCTGCTAAAGTGGGTTTGCTTAATGCTGTTTTCGGAACAAATATAGATGATTTACAATATGATGATATTCCGTCATATTTAGTGACTGAACCAATTATTGCTAAATTAGCAACAACATTAAATCCTCAACCAATTATTGGAATTGTTAAGATGCCTAACTATCAAGAGCAAGACTTCCAGCATTATTTAGTGCTTGATGATGTCAATGATCCAGGCAATTTGGGGACAATTATTCGAACCTCTGCTGCACTTGGGGTGGAGGCAATCTTAATTAGTACTACATCAGCAGATGTTTACAATGAGAAAGTTATCCGGGCTACTCAAGGAGCAATCTTTAAAATCCCCATTATTCGTACTGAACTTGAAATGGCAATTCAAAAACTTAAAGAACGAAGTATTGAAATAATTGTAACGTCGCTTACTGATAGTATTGAATTAACTAAAGTACAACCATTACCAGCTTTTGCTTTAGTTATGGGAAATGAAGCACATGGTGTTAGCGATAGTATTAGAAAACTTGCTGATAAAAAAGTTTGTATTCCTATGCATAACGAAGTAGAATCACTTAATGTTGGTATTGCAACCGGAATTATATTATATCAACTATTGGCAAAATAAAAAAGCACCTGGGTGCTTTTTTATTTTACTTTTTATTATACTTCAAAACAACTACCACCAATAAATTCCCTAATTAGAGAATTGCAAGGAATTGCATCTTCTGATATTTCAGTGAAATATTTCAAATATTTAAGAAGGCGGTTAGCCACAATAAAATATTCATCGCTTGGGTTTATTTGTCGTAGTAGAGGTAGAGCATATTTCTTTAAGACACTTAATTCATAAGTTAATTCGGAATTGAACACATAATTAGATTGTTCTTGATGAGGATAAATCCATTTAAATTCACCACGTCTAACTGAATCCCACATCCCAATAGTTTTGGAAGCTGGGGCATTACGGAATTGATTATCGCGCACAATTCGGCGAATTAGACGTAAATCAGTAGTGCTCATTGGTGAATGATTATCAATGTTAATTTGAATTTGAGGACTAATAAAAATCTTGAATTTCTGATGCTTAGGAATTAACGCACTAAGTTGTTCATTTAAAGCATGAATTCCTTCAATAATAATTGGTGAATGTGGTTTTACTTTTAGCTTGTGACCGGGCACTCTTTTAGCAGTAGTAAAATCAAATCGCGGTATTTCAACTTCTTCACCATTAATTAAAGCATACATATGTTGATTAAATAGTTCAATATCAATGGTGTTAATATCCTCTAAATCAATTTCCCCATTTTCATTAGGGGCAATCTTATCGCGATCAATATAATAGTCATCAATAGAAATCATAACCGGTGTTATACCACGCGACATTAGTTCAATTCGTAAACGATTTGAAAAAGTCGTTTTTCCGCTACTAGATGGTCCAGCAATTGCTATTAATCGAATGTTATCAATATCACTAGCAATTATCTCACCTAATTCGGCTAACATATTATTGTGTTTAGTTTCACATGTTTGAACAAAGTCACGTACATTAGTTGGTAAAAGATGACGATTGATTTTGTAGATAGTTTGGCAATCAATTAGCTGCCCCCACTCATAAGCTTTTTTAAGAGTTCTTCCATAAGCAGGAGTTTCTTCAAACTTCGGAATAATTCCCCCGAGTTCATAACGTGGGTACTGCAATATTAAACCAGGGCTATAAGGCTTAACAATGTATTTTGTCAAGTAGCCAGTTGAAGGAACCATATATGCGTGCATATAATTGTAGTAACCCGAACATTTATATAGATGCACATCTTTTTCTGGTCGGTATTCTAAAATGTCAGTTTTATCGAACATATTCTGTTTTTGATAAATAGAACGTGCTTCATCTGGGGCAACAGTAACTCTTTCAATCGGTAAGTCAGCTAAAACAATTCGTTTTATTTCCAAATAGATTTGGTCAATGACTTTCTTATCAAGGACAAAATTAGAGGAAATCACTTGGCAAAAGATTGAGCGTGACACATTGTAACTAAAACGAATGAGCACATCAGGATAGAGATTATAGAAGGCCATCGCTGTTACATAACGTAAACTAGCTTCATATGCTTTACCGGCTTCAGGATTGGTAAATCCCATAAACTCAATTGTTGCATCATACGTCAAAGCATAAGTTAATTCGCGAGTTCGGCCATTTACTTGGCATACGTAATAATTCTTACGTTTATCTTCATCAATAAGATTTAATAAAATGGTCCCTTTAGGGACAACGCGTTCTTCAATTGTATTTTCATTTTTAATTTTAATTTTCATCATTTAAATCACCAATATTGATTGTAAACTAAAATAAAATTTAGAGCAAGTATTTAAATAAAAATATCCTGTTTATTTTGAATGAAAATTAATTTTGCAATACATTTGCGCATTTCTTGACTATTCATAGATTTTATGGTATAATTAAAATACAATAGTGATGTAACAGGGTGAGCGTTGCTCACTCTTTAATTTGAATGGAGGATAAATAATGAATTCAATTGAACAAAATGTTTTTGATGTTTCCAAGCCCATTATTGAAGAACTTAATTTAGAATTAGTAGAAGTAGAGATGGTCAAAGAGCATGGAATGCTGATTCTTAGAATTATAATTGATTCTCCTAATGGAATTAATATAGATGATGCAACGCTAGTTAATGAGAAAATTAGTGTTCTACTTGATGAGTTAGATCCCATTGATGGGGAATACTATTTAGAGGTTTCATCACCGGGTGTAGAAAGAGAATTAAAGACACGTGAAGATATCACAAAAGCAGTTGGGCAATACGTTAATATAAAAACTTATGAAAAAATTCCCGTTCTGTCAACTTCTGCCAAAGAAATCGAAGGAACTCTGTTATCATTTAGTGACGATGAATTAATTGTGTCAGCAAAAATAAAACAATTTAACAAAGAAATAAAAATACCATACGCTAAAATTGCTAAAATCCGTTTAGCAATTCGCTTTTAGAAAGGAAAGAACATGACTAGTAAAGGGTTTTACGAAATGCTTGAGGTTATTGCCAATGAGCGCAATTTAGAGATTAATGATGTACTTGAGAAAGTATCAATAGCTTTAAAAAAAGCTTGTGCGTTAGAAGGCTTTGATGGCGATATTCAAGTTGAGTTTAATGAAGAGAAAAAACGAATCAGAATATATGAATTTAAAACAGTAGTTGAAGAGATTGATCCTGAGGGTATTCCTGGTCAAATTCTTTTAGAAGATGCTAAGCTAATTAAAGAAAAAGTAAAGATTGGTACCGTTCTTAAAAAAGAAATTAGCATAGAACATGAGATTGGCCGAAAAGGTGCATCACAGTTCAAACAATTATTTACCCAAGGCTTGAAAGAATTAGGTCGTAAACGTGCTTTTGAATTCTTTAAAGAACGTGAAAACGAAATGATAACAGCGACAATTCATAAAGTAACACCAGAAGCCGTTATTTTAGGAATTGGGTTAGATTATGATGCATATATGCCTATTAAAGAAACGCTACCCGGTGAGAGCTTAGTAGAAGGAGCTTCTTTAAAAGTGTATATCACTAAGGTAGAAGAGACCGGCAAAGGGCCAAAGGTATTTGTATCGCGAGTTCATCGTGATATCGTTAGACGTTTATTTGAAACAGTTGTTCCAGAAGTTGCAAGCGGTGCAGTAGAAATAGTTGCTATATCACGTGACCCTGGTAAACGTACTAAAATTGGTGTTAAGAGCAATGATGAAAATGTTGATCCTAAGGGCTCTTGTGTTGGTATGGGTGGAAGTAGAATTAAGCAGATTAATAACGCATTAAATGGTGAAAGAGTTGATATTTTCGAATGGCGTGACAATCCAATTAATCTGATTGCTGAAGCACTTACACCATCAAGAGTAATCTGTGTTATGTTAGATGAAGAAAATCGGAAGTCAACAGTTATAGTTCCCGATAATCAATTTTCCCTTGCAATTGGTAAGGGTGGTCAAAACGCACGGTTAGCATCACAAGTTACCGGTTGGAAAATCGACATTAAAGATGAGTCAACTGCGTATCGCGAAGGCATGAAGTTTAAACCTAATGTGAGTGTGATGTAAAATGAAAGAACGCAAATTACCACTTAGAAAATGCGTAATAACTGGTGAACAACACCCTAAGATGGAAATGTTTAGAGTTGTTAGAGAACCAGATGGTAATGTTGTAATTGATTCAACTGGTAAAGTTCGTGGTCATGGTGTATACCTATGTAAAGATGAAACAGTGATTGCGAATGCGAAAAAGAAAAAAGTCTTGAATCGCTTTTTAGAAGTATCAGTTCCCGATGAGATATACGACGAATTAATTAAATTAATTAAAAATCAAAAATAGAAAGAGGTGTTAATGTGGACCATAAGAAAGCTTTGAGTTATTTAGGAATTGCTAAACGTTCCGGCAATTTAACTGCAGGAACAGATAGTGTCGTTAAGATTCTAGCTTCGAAAAAGATTCGCATTATTATCTTAGCTGCTGATGCATCAGCAGGCACAAAAGATAAAATAATCAAAAAAGCGTATTTCTATCAAATACCAGTAATTGAATTATTTTCATCTTTAGAAATTTCCCAAGCAGTAGGCAAAAGCAATGTAATGGTGATGGCGATTACTGATGAAGGGTTATGCAATGCTCTTAAAAAAGAGTTAGAAAGAGAGGCGTCTTATGAAGGTTAGAGAATTAGCGGAAATATTTAAAGTCAGCAACGAGGAGTTACTGAACTTATTATCAAACGTAGGAGTAAATGTCAGTCAACAAGAGGAAACGGTGCTTGACAAGGACATGGAAAAGAAACTAGCAAGACGCTACAACGTTCCTTATCCCTTTAAAGGTAAAGCAGCACCCAAACCAGTCAATAAAGTTAATATTCCGGGTAAAGCAACACCGGCTGCAGAGGTAAAAAAAGTTGAACCACAAAAACCAGTTCAACAGCCGCTTGCACCAAGCCCTAGTCCTAAACAAACTAGTCAAGCTAAGCCCCAAGCTCAAGGGAATGCACCTAAACCTAATCAGCCAACGAGACCTCAAACTCAACGGCCGAATGTACAGCCTCAACCAACTAAATCGGTTGAAGCAGTTAAACCAAAACCTCAATCTCAACCCACTAAACCGGTTGAAGTAATTAAACCAAAACCAGTGGTTAGACCAAAATATGATGAGATTATTGAACCACGTGTTGATGAAGAAACACTTAATAAGTATCAACAATATTTAGAAGATGACGAATTTAACATTGTTCGCGAAACGCGTGGCAAAAAGAAAGATGTTGTCAAAGATGAAGCAGTTGTTGATATTAAAAAACGCAAAAAGAATATTAAAAACAAGCCTACAAAACAAACAGAAAAGCGTACTAGTAATATCCCTAATCAAAAAGAACAAGAGAAAGAAAAGAATGTTCTTTACTTTGAACCTGGTATGACCGTTTTAGAAATTGCTGAAGCAATGAGTGTTTCAGTAACGGAATTAGTTCGTAAATTGTTCATGTCAATTGGTGTTATGGCTACTGCGACATCTTCACTTGATTGGGAAACTACAGAATTGATTGCTATTGAATATAACTATGAAGTTAAAGATAAACAAATCACTGATATGGTCCGCTTTGACGAGATGGAAATAGAAGACAAAGAAGAAGACTTAACTACAAGACCAGCAATTGTAACTATTATGGGTCACGTTGACCACGGTAAAACAACGCTGCTAGATACAATTAGAAGTAGCCATGTTGTAAAAGGCGAAGCTGGTGGTATTACTCAACATATTGGTGCATACCAAGTTATTAAAAATGATAAAACAATTACTTTCATCGATACTCCTGGTCACGCTGCCTTCACAGAAATGCGTGCAAGAGGTGCTCAAATCACCGATATAGTTATTTTAGTAGTTGCTGCTGACGATGGTGTTATGCCTCAAACAAAAGAAGCCATTGAACATGCTCAAGCAGCTGGTGTTCCAATTGTTGTAGCAATCAACAAGATGGATCGACCTGGGGCTAATCCCGAACGAATTAAACAAGAATTAACTGAGTATAACCTAGTAGCCGAGGAATGGGGAGGCGATACAATCTTTGTACCGATTTCAGCATTACACGGAACAGGTGTTGATGAACTATTAGAAATGGTATTGCTAGTTAGTGATATGAAAGATTATAAAGCCAATCCTAATCGTTTAGGTATTGGTACTGTTATTGAAGCAAAATTAGACAAAGGTCGGGGACCTGTTGCTACTTTACTAGTTCAAAATGGTACTATTAAAATTGGTGATATTATCGTTGTAGGTAATACTTATGGTAAAGTAAGAGCAATGCAAGATGAAAAAGGTAAGCCAGTCACTAGTGCTGGCCCATCTAAACCGGTAGAAATCACAGGTATCATGGAAGTTCCATTTGCTGGCGAAAAATTCATGATTTTTAATGATGAAAGAAAAGCTCGCGAAATTGCTGAAACAAGAGCCCAAAATAAATTTAATGATGAAAAAGGTGTTGGTAAAACTGTATCATTTACAGATTTAATTAGAAATCAAAAAGATGATAAGATTAAGCAACTTAACTTAATTATTAAATGTGATGTTCAAGGTTCAATTGAAGCAATTAAAGGACTATTAGAAAAAATTCAAATTGAAGGAACCAAAGTTAATATTGTATCATCGCGCGTAGGCGGTATAACAGAAACTGACGTTAATCTAGCGATTGCCTCACAAGCTGTTATTATTGGTTTTAATATTAGACCTGCTGCTGTCATTTCGGATTTAGCAAAAGAAAAAGGTATTGAAATTCGTTTATATGATATTATATATAAGCTTCAAGAAGATATTGAAAAAGCAGTTAAAGGCTTGCTTGATCCTGTATTTGCGGAAAAGATTTCTGGTCAAGCCGTTGTTCGTGAACTATTCAGAGTATCTAAGGTTGGTACAATTGCTGGTTGCTATGTAACTAGCGGTATCATTCCAAGAAATGCTTCAGTTCGCTTAATTAGAAATAGTATTGTTGTTTATACAGGACGCTTGTCATCATTAAAGCGATTTAAAGATGACGTTAAAGAAGTTAAAACTGGATTTGATTGTGGCTTAACAATTGAAAACTTTAATGACATCAAGATTGATGATATTATTGAATGCTTCTTAATGGAAGAAGTAGAAAGAGACTAATATGGCTTATCGTAATCAAAGAATTGAAAAAATAATTGAACGTGAGCTATCAACAATCTTACTATTTGAAGCAAAAAATGAACTGCTTAGATATGTATCAATTACCAATGTTATGGTAAATGGCGATCTAAGTGTAGCAACTATTTGGTTTACTGTAAGAGGTGATGAAGCAGAAGTAAAAGCGACTGCACAAGCATTAGAAGATGCAAAGGGCTTTTTAAGAACTGATTTATCACGCCGCTTGGACATTAGAAAAATGCCTGAACTAAGATTCAAATTAGATGAATCACTTGCATATGGTAATAAGATTGATCAAATGCTCAAAGATTTAAATAATAAATAAGAAAAAAGACGATAGAGGAGAAACTATCGTCTTTTCTTAAATCATTATTGTTTATGCAATATACTTTCACACACAATAAGTATACCAAAACAATCTTTATTTTCAGTGTTCATTATGTGAAGTTCTTATGAAAAATCTTAATTTGTATTACTTGTTACTATTTTTGATAACAATTTTGAAAAAATATGATATAATAATATATATATAGTTTGTA
>CAYJAQ010000050.1:0-9087 GCA_964368275.1 uncultured Staphylococcaceae bacterium | reverse complement strand
GAAAAAACATGCATTGAAGATCCTACTCAAGAAAAATGTCAAAACGTTAATGATTATACCACTACTGATGCATATGTACTAATTGAAAAACTAATTCCAAATGAGATTGAGAAAGGCGATAAACTTCAATTGCCTAAAACGATGTATGGATATGATGTTACATATAGTATTGATAAGGCTGGTTATTTTAGTGATAGCTTTGAAGTTATATTTGACGAAAACTATGAAGTTAATGTTGCAATAACAATTAAGATCACTAGTGAATCTGGGACTTTTGAATATACTAAATCAACCTTACTATTAGGTAGTATTGACTACTATTTTGAGAAGGTTGAAAACTATTTACGTGGTTTTGTCGCTAGCCCCACTAGAAAAGATCTCCGTTTAAAGACCCAATATTACAATGATGATACAATTATTACATATAAATCATCCAATACTAATGCCCTGACTGATGATGGTAAGTACGTTGAGCATGAATATGATGAAAATGTCGACTTAACATGCACATTAGAAAGACGTGGCCATAAACACAGCTTTGTAATTAATGTAATTGTTACAGGTATTCCTGATACAGAAAAGGTTGTCAAGGTGACTGATTGGCTAAATACATACTCTCAAAGTGTGCAATTATCGGATGGTGACAAATTACCAACGAATCATCCCCAATATGGTGGCCGAATTCGTTGGATATGTGAAAATCCTTTAGTTGTATATGACACAACTACAGTGCATTTACCATTGAAAGGTGGAATATATTATTTTATCGCTGAAATATATTTCCCTGCAGGTTATTCTTTAGTTAGATTACCAATTCATCTTAACCCCACAAAAATGCCTATGGATGCAACATCAAAAGCACTAGAATTTATAAAAGATGCAATTGACGATGAATGCAATTCATTTATTAATCTATATGCGGGTTCTATGCCATTAATTGATCGTTCACTTCTTATTGACACTGAAGCTGGTGTTAAAAATGTTCAATATGCAGATACTCGTCCAACTATATCCCAAAGTGTTTTAGATGAACGTATATACAAAGGTTTTACTTTAAGTAATGATGCTAATATTATGTGGATAGTTGTTCACGAAACAGGAATAGGTACAACTGGTAAAGATGCGTTAGTTATGGCACAATATCAAAACAGTAAAGCATATGGCACAGTTGACCGTGATTCATCATGGCATTTCTCAGTTGATGATGGCAAAATATATCAAAGTTTTGAAGAAAACATTGCGTGTTGGCATGCATCAGATTCCAGCAGAAGAGCAGGATGTGGTAATGCTAATGGTATAGGTATAGAGATGTGTGTTAATCCAGATGGAAACTATGATGCATCTATGCGTAATGACGCTCGTTTAATTGCTTATTTATTAATTAAGTATAATTTAGGCATGCTTAATGTTGATCAGCATTATACTTTTGATGGTCAAAAAAATTGTCCAGAAAAAATGCGTAATAATAAAAGATGGTTTGAATTTTTATCACTAATTGCTAAAGAATATGCATCTCAAACATTATTAACAAATGTTGATGTCTCATACAATGTAATAGAAGGAAATATTGAAGCTTGGAAATTAAGCGATATATATCAAATTAAAACTGATGGTGATATAAAAGTTGAAGTTAGTGTTAATAATCAAAAAATCATTGTCACCACAAAAGGTATTGCAAAAAATTAAAAAATCTAATTAAAAAAATTCTCATACTAAATAATGGGAATTTTTTTAATTATATGGTATAATAAAAAAGATGATAAATAGTAACTTTTGGAGGCTTTATGAAGGGAACATTTATTAGTTTTGAAGGAAATGATGGTAGTGGTAAGTCGACTGTTGTTGAAGGAGTACGTAAGCATTTAATTAATTGTGGATATGACGTTTTTGTTTCACGTGAGCCTGGTGGGAGTAATGTTGCTGAAAAGATTCGTGAGGTTATCTTAGACAAGAATAATATGAGTATGGATGATAAGACAGAAGCTCTACTTTATGCTGCAAGTCGGCGCCAAAACTTAATGGAAACAGTTGTCCCTGCTCTTGAACAAGGAAAATTAGTAATATGTGATCGCTACATAGATAGTTCGCTTGCTTATCAAGGATATGCTCGTGGCATCGGTATTGAAGAAGTTTATAACATGAACATGTTTGCAACTTCAGGTTTGCTTCCTGTTCTAACTATATATGTTTTAGTACGTCCAGAAATTGGTCTTAATAGAAAATCTCATCAAAAAGAATTAGATCGCCTTGAATTACAAGCTAAAAAATTTCATGAAGATGTTTATCAAGGCTATTTAAAACTAGCTGAGATGTTCAAAGGCCGTGTTGTTGTAATTAATGGGGAGAATAGTAAAGAAGAAGTTTTAGCAGATGCTATTTCTGCAATTGATAAATTTTTGAATAAGTAGGTATATGATATGTCAATTGAAACATTAAAAATAAATCAATCAGAAGTTATAAAAATGATTGATAATAGCTACAATAAGAATAAACTTGTCCATGCATATATATTAGAAGGAGAACCTGGCAGCGGTAAGTTTGACGCTGCTACCTATTTTGCTACTAAATTGCTTTGTACTAGTTATGATAAACCTTGTGGCAAATGTTCTAATTGTCAAAGAATAATAAATAGCACTCATACTAATGTTATTGTTATTGAACCAGATGCAATTAGTAACACAATTAAAAAAGATCAAATTGGTAATCTAATGCATGAATTCTCAATGACTAACCTAGAAGAGGGATCACGTGTCTACATAATAAAAGATGCTGACAAGATGAACCGAGCTGCGTCAAATGCTATTTTAAAGTTTTTGGAAGAACCTTTTCCCAATCACTACGCATTGCTGTTAACCACTAATGCTAATCGTTTATTAGATACTATTGTATCACGCTCCCAATTACTCAGATTAAAGCCGCTTAATAAAGGTATTTTGGAAAAAGAATTAATTGAAAAAGGTGTTGATGGTGATGTTGCATATATATTATCAAATCTGACTTCCAATATCTCTGCTGCGTTAGAACTTGTTAATAGTGGGGATATAACTAATATTTGCGAACTTGTTAAACAAATAAATATTAGCATTAATGAGGGAAAAGACCCATATATAGCATTCTTACTAAATAATAAGTTTTTATATCAAAGTGAGAATAAAGACATTCATTATTTATTTATGAAAGTGTTAATGTTATTTATTCAAGAAAAAATTTGTTATTATGAACTCAAATCAAGAGACACTCATTTTAACGATATAATAAAAAACACTAATTTTGAAAAAGAAAATATAAGCAAGTTAATAAATGATTGAGATATAATTAGCAAATATGAAGAACGCATGAGTTATTATGTGAACATGGAATTGCTATATGCTAGTTTGTTTATTGAACTATAGGAGGAAACATGCCAAATGTAATAGGAATTCAATTCAAAGGAGTTGGACGAATATATTATTTTAACCCACTAAATATAAACTTTCAATCGGGCGATTACGCAATTGTTGAAACAGTTAGGGGATTAGAACTAGGGAAAGTAGTTTTGGGTAATCATGAGATAAGTGATGGTCAACTTGAAACTGAATTAAAACCCGTTATCCGTAAAGGTACCGAAAAAGATGTAGAACAAGAAAATAAAAATACTGAACTTGCTCAAGCAGCTTTCGAGACATTTAAAAAATACGTAATTCAATGTAATTTAGATATGAAACCACTATATGCAGAATATACCATTGACAAAAGCAAAGTTATATTCTATTATACTGCGGATGACAGGGTAGATTTTAGAGAACTTTTGAAAATGCTTGCTCCTGAATTTAAATCCCGAGTTGAACTACGTCAAATAGGACCACGTGAAGCAGCAAGAGTTATTGGTGGTATCGGAGGTTGTGGCCGAGAAATTTGTTGTAAAAATCATTTACGCAACTTTGATATTGTAACTATGAAAATGGCAAAAGATCAATCGATGAGTTTGAATACAACTAAGATAAGTGGCATTTGTGGAAAACTAATGTGCTGTATTGCTTTTGAAAATGAATTATATCAAGAATTACGAAAAGAAATTCCTAATGTAGGCACATTTGTCAAAACACCAACATCACCACGTTGTAAAGTAATATCGGTTGATTATATTAAGAGAACAGTTAGAACACAAGAAAGCCCAGATTCACTGCCTGTTGTTCATCCTGTATCAGAAGTAGAAATATTACATGAGGCCAAACATTAATGAAGAATGAAGTAATCAATGATTTATTAGGATATGAAGGACTTAAGATTATCCAATGTCCTGATGCATTTCATTTTTCACTCGATTCAACGCTCTTGGCTGATTTTGTTAGTATAACTTCTAGCGTTAAACAAATAATTGACTTAGGATCAGGTAATGGTCCTATTCCTTTATTCCTATCACTTAAAACAGATGCTAAAATATATGGTGTAGAGATTCAAAAAGATATATATGACTTGGCAGTTAGAAGCGTTAAAATTAATAATTTGGATCATCAAATTACCATATTAAATGATGACATCAAAAACATGCACAATGTTCTTGGCGTTTCGCAATTTGATGTAGTAACATGTAATCCACCATATTTTCCATATAAAGAAGATAGTAGAGTTAATAAGAATGATTATTTAACAATAGCACGCCATGAGGTTTTAGTAACATTGAATGATGTAATCATAGAAGCAAAGCGTCTTCTTAAAGATGGTGGCACATTTGCAATGGTACACAAAGCTGATCGTTTTTTAGATGTTGTAGAATCATTTCGACAAAATGGCATTGAGCCAAAAAGAATGCGTTTTGTTTACCCGAAGAAAAATAGCAATGATGCTTTACTTGTTCTACTTGAAGGTAAGAAGAGCTTAAAACGAGGCAACCTCAAAGTCTTAAAACCCTTATATGTACATAATTTAAAAGGTGATTATACAAAAGAAATATTAAGTATTTTTCGATACAAGGAAGAACGTTTCGAAAAGTAGAAACGGGGTATTATGAAACGCCAAAAATCATTTGAAAATTCCAATGCAAAATTATATTTAGTTGCTACACCTATTGGTAATCTAGAGGATATAACATTGCGAGCAATTAATACTTTAAAAATGGTTGATATAGTATATTGTGAGGATACGCGTAACTCCTTAAAGTTGCTAAACCATTTTGAAATAAAAGTTCCCTTACACAGTTATCACCTTTTTAATGAAAATGAAATAAGCAATAAGATTATTAGTAATATACAAGAAGGCAAAAATGTTGCTATCATTAGTGATGCGGGAATGCCAGTTATTAGTGATCCTGGTTGGGTTGCTGTAAGCGATGCAATTAATAACGATATAGAAGTGGTTGTTATACCAGGAGTTAGTGCTGGGATTATGGCACTTGTAGGTTCTGGTTTAAATGCTTATCGTTATACTTTTGTTGGTTTTTTAAACAGTAAAAAATCCAAAAGAAGAGTAGAATTAGAAAAACTTGCTAAATGTGAAGAAACTATTGTAATGTATGAATCACCTCATCGCATTGAAGAAACATTGCGAATTATTGATGATATATATCAAGAACGACCAATTGTCTTAGCGCGTGAACTGACAAAAAAATATGAGGAGTATCTGCGGGGTACTGCGAAGGAATTATTAGAGGTAGTAGATACTATTAAAGGGGAAATGGTAATAATCATATCTGGATGTGAAAAAGCTAATGACAATTTAGACTTAGTTGCTCTTTCTGTTGAAGAGCATTACAACTATTACTTGAAACTAATGGCCCCTAAAGATGCTTTAAAGCAAGTTTCAGTAGATAGAAATGTATCAAAAAAAGATATATATAATGTTCTATTTAAAAAATAAGAAGTGTCTTGGTACAGTTGTACTAAAACACTTCTTTTATTATGTACTTCATAATAACATCAACATCGGAATAGTTATATGCATGATTGTTTACAATATATGTATCCTCGCGACCTTTCCCAGTCACCACAATAGTATCACCACTGTGGGCATTTTGAAGCGCCCACTCGATTGCCTCCTTACGATCGAGAATGTCAATGTAATTATTAGTATGAACGTTTGATGTCAAATCGTTAATGATATTTTGAGGATCTTCGCAGCGTGGGTCTTCTGACGTAAAAACAACATAATCTGCTATATTAGTTGCAACTTCACCCATAAGTGGGCGTTTAGTTCGATCTTTTTCACCGGCTGCCCCACATACAACGATTAAGTTATTAGCGGTTTTGTATTTTAATTCTGCTAGCACATTAGCTAATGCATTAGGCGTATGGGCAAAATCTATATATATATTAGCTTCGTTGAAAGATGCTATTTTTTCTAATCTTCCCTTAACAACTGGTAAATTTGTAATTAAACGAGATATCTTATCCATACTAATGCCTTCATTTATTGCAATAATAATTGCTGGCAAAACATTATATAGATTATATTTTTCAGCTTTATTTATATATAAGTTATGATAAACATAAAATGGTGTCTTTAAATCAAAAAGAATACAATCATGATTATAAGAAACATTAATGGCTTGATAATCAGCATTATTGTCAATGCCATAAGTAGTACAATTTTGATTACTACAAATATAAGGTGCATAATCATCATCAATATTAATAATATTAATTCCATTACTCTTTAATTGACTAAATAATTGTTTCTTAGTTTTTAAATATTCATACATCGTATTATGAGTATCTAGGTGTTCGTGAGAAAGATTAGTATATATCGCGTAATCAAAACTAATACCTTCGATTCTTTTGTTAGCAATACCCTGGGAAGATATTTCTTCAACAACATATTTAATATGATGTTTATGTGCATAATTAAGCAATTCATAGTTAGAAGATAGAATTGGGGTAGTAAAGTAGTTATCAAAGTATCTGTTGCCCATAATTATGCCATTCGTCCCAATTAGAGCAGTTTTGTTAAGATGCGATAATAGATAATGAATATATGTGGAGGTTGTAGTTTTTCCATCAGTGCCAGTGATACCGATTAATGTATTTTTATTAAAGTCAGAATAAAAAAGAGTAAGCACACGTAATAATTCATCAAAGACATTATTAACAATAATATTAACTACTTTATCAGTTAATTTAGTTGCACTTACAATTGCAATAACACCTTTGTCAATAGCTTCATTAATAAAACTTTCTTCACTATATCTATTGCCTGAAAAAGGAATAAAGATATATCCACGTTTTAAAAAACGAGTATCTGTTGAAATACCTTTAATAGTTTGATGATTGTTAATTGCAAATAAATCACTAAGACGCATAAAAAAACACCACATTTATTATATGGTGCTTTTTAGTTATTATTCGCTAATTAAATAATTTTCCATTTTATAATTTTTATACAAGCATATGTATATATTTTTTTCATAGGCAACAACAACTGATGATTTAAACAAATCATTAATATCAATGCTGGGTATTTTTTGAACAATAATATCGTATAAATCATGACGCATTTTTTTATCAATTGTGTTCTTCCACCAAATTTTTGGCTTAACCTTAGTGTTTTCTAAGTAATCTTGAATAAGGATAAAGTGTAAAAAGTTATAATCATTTGGTAGGTACTCTTGCCAATAGTCATCTAGTAGAATATATAGGTCTGCTAATTGGTAACCGACGAAATTAAAATATCTATTACGGGAGAACTCATATAAACTATTAAAAAAATGATAAAAGTCAGTAACATAGCCCTTCTCAAAAATAGTGGCCCAAGTTTTCTTAAAGCGACCGCTATTGTAGAATTTCTCAAGGGTAGCTTCTACCTGATGGATTTGAGCAAGATCACTACTTGTCATATACATATTTTCAATTATTTCATAAGGAGGTAGTTTATCATAAATATAGCCATATTGCTCTGCTAATTCCATCATGTGGGTCCCTTTTAGAAACTTTAAGAATCCTAGCTGTAATTCTTTTGGTTTAAGAAGAAAGGTTTCATTAAAAGAATTAATAAACATAGGCAATGTTTCTTTAGGCAAACCAGCAATCAAATCAACGTGCAAATCAATATGTTCTAAAGTATTGAGTAATTTAATGTTTTCTTTCAATAATTGGTTATTTTGATTTCGGCGTACTGCTTTATTGACGGTTTCATTTAATGTTTGAATACCAACTTCAAAGCGTAATTGACTTTGCTCATAGTTAGATATCATTTCAATCATGTCAGGAGTAAGTTGATCCACGACAATTTCAAATTGAAAAATAGTATCAATATTATTTATTTCAACATAGTCTAAGATTGTTTTTAAATAAGTTTTATTGGCATTAAAGGTTCGATCTAAAAACTTTACGGTTTTCACTCTTCGATCTAGTAATGTTTTTAATATATATAATACTTCATCTATTGGGAAAAAGCGAACTTTATTATCAATAGAGGCAACACAATAACTACAATGATATGGGCAACCCCTACTCGATTCTAAATAAATAATACGTTTTTCTAAATCAGGAATATCAAGGGTAGCTAGTTTTATATTTTGTAAATCTGGTAAAGCCTTATAATTGTAAATAATATTATTGTTGGATTTGTAAACTAAATTTGGTACAGCAGAGATAGACTTCTTACCATCTAAATAGGAAAGTAAGTAATCAAAAGCCACTTCACCTTCACCACTTATGACATAATCAACAAGATTACTTTTTAAATATTCTTCTGGATTATAACTAACTTCTGGTCCACCTAACAAAATTTTAGTCTTCTTATCAGAAATACGAAAAGATTTTATTAATTCATTGACCATTGTTATGTTCCAAATATAGCAGCTAAAACCAATTAAATCATATTTTTCGTTATTCATAATGTCAAGGATATGACTATGACTATCTTTAATAGTAAACTCTTTCGTAACAACATTATATGCCGTGTTAGCTTTTAGCTGATAGATTGCTATAGCAGGGTGAATATACTTAGCATTAATACCAATTAATAATATTTTCATAAAAGGCACCTCAATATGATTATACAATTAATCAAAGATTAGTGCAAGAAATTAGAAATAAAACAATAACAAAATAAAATAAAAGAGGAAATATTCGCAAAGCATTGTGCTAAACTTGAAGTAGCTTTTTTTAACAG
>CAYJAQ010000049.1:0-9281 GCA_964368275.1 uncultured Staphylococcaceae bacterium | reverse complement strand
ATAATTAACAATTAAGATGTTTTATGTTATAATTAATTAAGAGGTGAGACAATGAGTAACTTTGAACAAGTGTTTAAGAATATTTGTCAAGCAAGAGGTGTGGTTGGTGCTAATGTTTTAATTATAAAAGATAATAAAATTGTTGAACAAGTGACATATGGTTACCAAGATTTAGAAGATAAAATTCTAACATTGCCCAATACTATCTATCGTATTGCTTCTGTTTCTAAGGTTGAAGTAGCTCTAGCTATTATGAAGCTTTATGAAAACAAGCAACTTGACCTCGATAAAGATATTAGTGTTTACTTAGGTTTTAAGGTTCGCAATCCTCATTTCCCTAATGATATAATAACTATTCGCATGTTGATGACGCAAACATCAAGCATTACCGATGGCTTTGATGATGAAGATTTGTCAAATGAAGTACGCCGTGATGGCTATAATGGGGTTAATGGTACTAATCTCAAGGTTACTTTAAAAGACTTATTAGTACCAAATGACAGCATCTATTATAGTGAAGTAACTTTTTTAAATCATAAGCCAGGAACCCAATTTTGTTATTCTAACTTTGGCTGTGGTATTTTAGCTTGTATAGTTGAGAAAATTAGTGGGATGTATTTTACCGATTATGTACAGAAGAATGTTCTTGATCTTTTAAAAATAGATGCCAGCTTTCGAATTGATCAAATTAAGGCATTTGATCAAATTGCTAGCTTATATATACCAAGTGGTGATAATTACAAATTATGTCGAAATAAAACGATGTTCATGAATGGCTTATATGAAAGATTTCCTCTGGGTGAGAATTTTAGAGGCCCCGCAGGTGGTTTGTTTATCAGTATCCCTGATTTAGCCAAAATCATGATAATGCTCATTAATAAAGGTAATTACAATAACAAACAAGTTTTTAGCGAAGAAACAATTGACGAAATGTTAAAGAAGAACTGGCAAGGCCCTCGTGATGGCAATTATGAAGCTAAAGGTCTACAAATGATTATTCGCGAAAACTATCATGGTCACTGTGTATGGGGTCATTACGGTAATGCATATGGCTTAACAAGTTTTATGCTATTTAATCCTACGGAGAAAATTGGCATTTGTTTTGCTAATAATGGTAATTGCAGTCACTATTTAAATAGTGGTGATACTGATTTACATGATGAAATATTTAAAGCATTCGCAAAAGAATATTGGAGTTAATATGAAATTGATAATGAAAAAGTTATATTTACTGATTAGTATTGTTTTTACACTCACACTTTGTAGCTGTGAGTTAACAGGTTCTTATTATATATTACCTGACCTTACTGGTTTAAATCGTCAGGAAATAACAGAAGTATTAGCTACTAGTAACATTACCTATGAATTTAAGTTTGAAAAGATGATATCTAAAACTGAAGATGAATATGACAAGTTTGTCAAGTATGAAGGATCATTAGTAGCAGGTAGTAAAATCAACTTAGACTACTATTTATATATATATACTTCTCCCCTTCCTTTGGATACGCATATTAGCGATGAAGTAAACTTAACCAAGGATTATCATGGTAAAAGCTTTGTGAAAGATGGCATTGGTGAGGTGTACCTATACCGGGCAATTGATGGTGATACAGCCCATTTCACGGATGACGATGGCAACTACATTAAACTTCGTTTTTTAGGTATTGATACACCAGAGTCAACTTACGACAAAGACCCGTGGGGTAAGGCTGCTTCAAAATATGCCGCTAGGATTTTAGAAAATGCTGAAACAATTGTTCTTGAGCGGGGGGATACCATCAAAGATATGTATGACCGTTATTTAGGTTATTGTTGGTGTGATGGTAAGTTATTAAATCTAATTATGATTGAACAAGCATATAGTAATTCAACACTATCCTCAAATAGCGAATATTTCCAACATTTTATTAACGCGGAAATGGCAACTAGAAGAACTGGTAGACGTTTTTATGGCGAGATTGATCCCAACTATGATTATGTTAACCATCGTTTTATTGATTAAAAAAGACAAAGTAACTCTCTAAAGAGCTGCTTTGTCTTTCTTTTTAAATAACATTTAAAACAATTGAAAAAGTAAATAAAACGATTCCAAAGTACATTAATATCGAAATTATATCATTAATAGATGTAATAAATGGACCAGACGCAGTAGCGGGGTCAATCTTCATACGCTTGAAAAACATGGGAATAGCACAGCCTATAAAGCTCGCTACGGTAATGCCAATCATTAAAGTTGAACCAATAATACCGCTAATGATAAATGGATGGACATAAGTACCATTTATAGTAGTGCTGTCAGCCCCTTTTACTAATAAGATGAATAGACCAACTATGACAAAGGCAATTGTGCCACAAATAATGCCATTTACTAGGCCTATTCGAACTTCTTTACCAATAATATGCCATACTCTTTTTCGGGTTAATTCCGAATCCGAAAGGGATAAAATGGTAACAGCTAGTGCTTGGGTTCCACTATTACCAGACATATCTAGTAGCAGTGATTGAAACGCAGCAATAATGGGGAATACAGCAATCAAATCTTCAAATCCAGAAATAATTGATGAAATGAATAAGTCGAGAACAAGCAAAACACAAAGCCAAGGAATCCGTTTTCTGATGGAAATTCCGAATGATTCTGTTTCCGCATTCTCAGAAGTTAAACCAGCAAACTTACTATAGTCTTCTGACATTTCTTCATCAACTGTTTCAATAATATCTTCATGGGTGATAATACCGATTAATTCATCATTGTCATTTAAAATTGGTAAGTACTCCAAATAGTAATCCTTTATTTTGGCTAGAACATCATCGACTAAATCATGTTCGTTCAAAATGGGATAATTGGTTTTAATGATATCATCAAGGTGAGAATCACTACGGGCGATAATCAAATCTTTCAAATGAATGGCTCCATAATATTTATCATCATCATCTAAACAATAAATAATATTAATATTGTCATTTTCGGGTGCTTCTGAAATAACTTTTTTCATTGCTTCTTTTATGGAAGCACGCTTGCTGATGGTGATGAAGTTGGTTGTCATCTTACTAGCAATTTCATTATCGTCATAAGAGTTAATTAATGCAACATCATCTTTAGTTTCTTCATCAAGCATCTCAATATAAGCAGCTTTGTCTTCTTCCTCAATGTTCTCTAAGATATCGACGACGTCATCTGCGTCCATTTCATTGATGACTTCAGCTGTCATATTGATAGTAGATAGTTCTTCTAGATAGGGAGTAGCATCATCTAAATAAGTAAAGATTTCAGCTAATAGTTCACTATCGATTGAGTGATAAAAAGTAATACGTTCATCAGGGGCTAGAAGCGGTAATGCATCAGCAATATCACTTTCATGGTAAGTATCCAAAAGGGAGTTGAGTTCTTTTGGATTGTTTTTTAAAATAATTAGTAATTCTTCTTGGGTAGTTGACATTTGTTTCTCCTTTCTTGGAGCTTAAACAACCCTAGAATGCGCTAGTGGTTATTTTTTGAGCTCGTTTATTACATAAATGGTAACTCGGACCTTCTGTCATATAACCACTTCCTTTCATATATATTATACGCTTTTTTCATTCTATTTGCAAGAACAAAAACAAAAAATACTATAGATGACTATAGTATTTTGGTTTTAATGTGTAAATAGATAATAACCTAAGTACGCTTGTAAAGCAAGTCCAACAATATTTATTAGGACAAAGTACCAATGTTTGGTTTTATGATGAAAAGCATACATCGCAGTAAAACCACCCAAAGCACCACCTAAAATTGAACATCCCAGTAAAACGGCTTCTTTTATTCGCCATTCTTTTTTAATTGCTTTTCTTTTATCAACATAGTATAAAATAAATGTTATGAAGCTCATAACGGCGACAATAATTAAATAAATCTTAAACATAGGCACTCCTTTTTCTTAATTATATAATACATTTGAAATTTTGACAAATATAATACTTATTAATATAAAGAAGCACCGATATTATCACGAAAGAAAGTACTAATTAATTGATGACCATTTTCATTTAAGTGAATACCATCACGGCATAAATAGTTATCGTAGTCGTGAATCTCTAATAGATCTTTACGAAGATCAAATAATTTTACGTTGTGCTGCATCGCAACATTAGTTATGACTAAGCTGTAGCGTTCTTGAAAACGATAAATAATGTTAACGTTCTTTAACCATTTTTTAAGGTTCTCTTTGTTCAGTCCTCGTGATATCCACGAGAAATACTTTTCCGCATTTATTGGTGGCAGAGTAACCAAGATAGGTTCAATACCATAGTGTCTAAAGAGATTAATCATTGTTATTAAATTAATTGTATAATCTTTAATTGTTGTTTTTGGTAAATGTTTATTGCTTGGACTTTCCGCAACTTCTGCCCAATTGAAATCACTGTCGTTTCCACCCAATTCTATGACAGCAATATCATAATCGTGATCATTTATGAGTCTCTTGGACATTGTGCTAAGCGCTCTTGTTGTAGTCTGACAAAACTTTGAATAATTAGTTATTTCGTAATTGTATTCTTCCTTGATATAATCAATGCATGATTTGTTTAAAAAGTGATATTTATCACTATTTTCATCAATACCAATACCAGCAAGAATAGAATCACCGTAAACAACGACTTTTTTTACATGTTTCATTTTATCACCACCTTTATCTAGTTTACAAAACTATTATATACGTTTTACCATACTTTGTCAACTAAAACAGCAATCGAAAAATGCTGATTTACTAAGTTATGAAAAAAAGTTTACTAAACTATTGCTATATTATATAAAATGTGTTATAATAGTAATGTAAAGAATATAATAAAGGATTTATTATGAACGAAAAGGTAAAAGAACTCAAAAATTGGTTAACCCAATTAGAAAACTTCTCACTACCATCATGGAATGACTTACCCGATCTTGACTTGTACATGGATCAAGTTGTCACCTATTTAGAACGTGAAATGCAACTTCTATCGGTTGAAAAGCGGGAGAAGATGATTACCTCCTCTATGGTTAATAACTATGTAAAAGGTAATTTAATTCCTAATCCGATTCAAAAGAAGTATTCACGAGAACATATTAGTTATATCTTAGAAATTTGTTCTGCTAAACAGATTCTATCGATATCTGATATTAGTTCATTATTTGATATTCAAAAAAGATATCGTGAAAATCCTGAAGATATGTATGAAGCTCTTCGTGATGTTCAAGCTCGAATGACCAAGATGATTTCTAAAGAAACCATGGATCGTTTAGACCGAATTCGTAATGATGCTTCGTATGATGATGTTATTGGTAGTTTATCAAATTCAGCCATTAAGTTTGCGATTGAAGCTGAAGTGAAAAACATTATTGCCAATAAAATTATCTACACTATTTCGCTTTTAGAAGAGCAAAAAATAGTTGCTGCCGAAGATAAGGCGAAGAAAAAAAGCAAAGCTGAGAAATCAGTAACTCCAAAAATTCAATCTCCTAATGAAAAAGAAAAGGAATAGTTATTCCTTTTCTTTTTATATACAGTTTGTTTTGGTTGCTTTACTTATTAAAATATAGCATATCAATGGTTTTTAAGTAATCAATAAGAGGAGCATAGCCTGTTTTAACGAGGGCCCCATTTGCTTTAATAAAATCATAGGTTAAACTCTTTCGGCCACCTTTTAGGGAATCCTCATATTTTTCTAAAAGAATAGGGGTTGGTAAGATAAAAACTTCATCTTTATCATTAAACCTAATAATCAAAAAGGAAATACCGCCATGGCGATTTACAGCTTCTAAATGGTGAATTTGGTGTACATATAGATGAGAGAAAGGAAAAGAAGCGCCATTGCAGGATTTTGCTTCAAAGTCAACATAGCATCCTTTATAAATACCATTGTAGTCGGTAGTCGAAGGTATCTTGTAGAATGCTTCAGTAATTTTAGCACTATGCCGTGATGGATAGTCAACTTTGGTAATTTGAATAGGTGTCGGTTTTTTGTGAATAACAGCGACATCATTTAGTAAATAATATTCATTACTTTGATTAATGGCATCTTCAAAATTAGTACCAAGACGGGACTTTTGAAAATTAGGAGTAGATTTTTTATTAGTAGTTGGGGTATAGGTCTTTGCGCCAATTGGATATTTTACACTCATTTTAAACTCCTCACAAGATCGGCTATACATAGCTCATAGGCTTTATCATAATTATGTTCAGTAATAAAAGAACTTGTTAGTTGATAGACGATTTCACTTGCCACCATTAAAACACAGCCTACAATAGTTTGATCAGCGTCATTTAAGCAAATGGCAAATGGTGCACAAAGGCTATTTTCAGCATAACGCTTTATTGTTGGTGCTTCTTCAGTAAATTTTGTAAGTACAGTAGCTAAGTCACTTTCAGTTGTAATTGGTTTATAGGTCAAAAGTTTTAATTCTCCTTTGACACGATTAAAAAAGATACCCATAAATATTAACCTCTCCTATAATTATAACACAAAACCACATTTTAAAACTGATTATTTGCTAAAATAGTTAGCAATTATTAATCATGAAAAATCAGTGAACGTTTTCATCGGTTATTTTGAGCAAAACACAAGACAGTATAATAAACAAGGTGTATAATTATGCTATAAAAAATAAATTGAAAAGATAGGATTCATATCCTTGAGTATAATTATGCGTTTAGCTGATAAACCCCATAATTATCAGCTAGTTGCAGGTTGCTTTTTAAGTCGTCGACTAATTAAGTGAAAGCTACGCCTAGAAGATATGATTCATGTCTTCTAGGTTTTTATTTTAAAAAATAAAGGAGAATATTATGAAAAGAATTATGGCAGTTGTGCTTGCATTAGTAGCACTATTTTCCCTTGCATCATGTGGTACAGCAAAAGGTGTAAAGATTATTGATATTAAGCTAACGGAAGAAGAATATGCATTTGTCTTAAAGAAAGGCAATACAAGTCTACAAAATGATTTCAATGCTTATTTAGCAAAAATTAAAGAAAACGGCGTATTTGCTGAAATTGTCGCAAAATACTTTGAAGGTGTTGGTACACAAGTTGGTTATGATGTAACAACAGCTAATGTAGCTAACACAGAAGATAATTTTGTAGTTGCAACTAATTGTCCATTTGACCCATTTGAATTTATTGGCTCTGATGGCCGTGTTTATGGTATTGACATTGAAATTGCACAAGGTTATGCAAAAGAAAAAGGTTTAACTCTTGTTGTTAAGAACATTGACTTTGATACAATTTTCAATGAAGTAGACTCAGGTTATTCTGATATGGGGATGGCTGGTATTACAATTACCGATTCACGCTTAGCTCTTTATGATTTTACTACTACTTATTATGGAGCATCACAAAAACTAATCGTTGCATCTGACAATACAGCGTTTGATAATTGTAAGACAGCAGCTGAAGTTGAAGAAGTATTATTATCACTAAAAAATGTAAAAGTTGGCTTTCAAATTGGTACTACTGGTAATTGGTATGTAGCAGGTGATGATGATTGGGGTTATGATGGTTTTGCAAATATTGAGGCAACTGGTTATAAAACAGCTCAACTAGCAATTCAAGATATCGCTAATGGTTTAATTTATGGCGTTGTTGTTGATGAAGCTCCAGCTGAGGCAATGGTAAAGGCTATCAACAAGTAATACCATAGAAAGAGGAAAAAATGATTTTAGCAATTGATTGGGCAGCCAAATGGGAAACCTTTTGGGATGCTCTTCAAAAAGAACAATTTCGCTCACTTTTATTAACTGGACTAAAAAATACAATTATAATTGCTGTTATTGGCCTTTTAATCGGTATCTTTATTGGTACCATTATTGCAATAATAAAAGTATCGCCTAAATACAAACGAATAATTCGTATTCTAGACAAGATATGTGATATATATGTTGCGTTGTTTAGGGGTACGCCGATAGTTGTTCAATTACTAATAGCCTATTATGTTATATTGCCAGCATTTGGAATAACTTCATTCACCGCTCTTCAAGTAGCAATTGTTATTTTTGGGATGAATAGTGGAGCGTATGTTGCTGAAATCATGCGAGGGGGGTTAAACTCCGTTGATAAAGGACAAATGGAAGCTGGTCGTTCCTTAGGACTTAGCTATGCTGTGACAATGGTAAAAATTGTTATTCCTCAAGCAATTAAGAATATTTTACCAACCATCGGCAATGAGTTTATCACATTAATAAAAGAAACATCAGTGGTAAGTTTCATCACAGTTTATGATTTGTATACTGCGTTTAATACGATTGGTACTAATACCTATAGTGTTGTTGTTCCTTATTTAGTAATGGCGGTAATATATATACTTTTAGTTATTATTATTACCTTCATAATAAAATTAATTGAAAGGATGTTGAGCAAAAGTGATCGAAGTAGTTAATTTAACCAAAAAATACAAAGATTTAGTCGTTCTTGACAACATCAGCGTTTCAATCAAAGAAGGAGAAAAGGTAGCTATAATCGGCCCATCGGGTAGTGGCAAAAGCACTTTCCTAAGATGTTTAAATTGTATTGAGGATCCAACTAGTGGACGCATTAATTTTGATGGAGTGGATATTGCTGATGTTAAAACCGATATTAACGTTCATCGTCAAAAGATGGGAATGGTTTTTCAGCAATTCAATTTATTTAATAATAAAACTGTCTTAAATAACATCATGTTAGCACCCCTTCATATAAGACTAAAAGAGTATCGAAGAACTATGCATCATAACGTGTGGCTTTCATTTACTAATCAATTTAAAAGAGTAAAGACTGAGCTGTTGCCAATTAATAGCACTAAAAATGAAATTAGAAAGGAAGTTCGTGATAATGCCTATCAATTACTAGAACGCATTAATTTAGTTGATAAGGCTGATGTGTATCCTTCCAATTTATCAGGCGGTCAGAAGCAAAGGGTTGCGATTATTCGTAGTTTAGCAATGAATCCGCGGGTCATGTTATTTGATGAACCAACTAGTGCTCTTGATCCTGAGATGGTTAAAGAAGTATTAGACTTAATCAAAATGGTTGCTGATGCTGGGATGACAATGGTAATCGTAACTCATGAAATGGGCTTTGCTAAAGAAGTCGCGGACCATGTGTTATTTATGGCAGATGGTAAAATAGCAGAAGAAGGAACTCCCAATGCTATTTTTGATCACCCTAAAAATCAGCGGACAATTGATTTCTTGAGTAAGGTACTCTAATAATATTATTTATTAAACCACCGTTTGGTGGTTTTTTTAAGCTTGTTGGGTATCCCAGAAGCAAGAGATTCAGTGTTTAAGGCTGAT